>CAYYGF010000006.1:0-25790 GCA_964471315.1 uncultured Oscillospiraceae bacterium
CTGTATGCTGACGGCTTCATGGATGCCGCTATCCGTCCGACCCTGGTAAATCCTGTTCCCCAGGGCGTGATTTCCATTGCTTCGCTGGCCATCAATGTGCTGGCTCTGGCGCTGATTATCAAGCGCTCCAAGGAACAGAAGAAGAATCCCTACAAGCAGGAAATTTTCACTGACGCCAAGGACTTCCAGCTGGCAATGGCTAGAGCGGAAGATAAGTAACCCACATAGCACAGAGGCTGCAGAATTTCTGCAGCCTCTTTTCATATTCGTCACACTTCGATGCTTCTCATGTGCTTCTAACATGTTAAAGAACATTTTGATGCCGTAGACCAGGGGGAACGGTACAAATGGGAAGCTATCGCCTGGTATAGGAAAAAAAGGGTTTGCCCTGCGGGTTCATACCAAATCCAAGGCAAAGATGAAAGCGAGAGTCAGGGAACTCACCAGCAGAAGAACGGTAAACGACTACGAAAAGTGGAAGGTAGACCTAAAACGGTATGTAGTCGGCTGGGTGAACTACTACAAATTGGCTGACATGGGGAAATACCTCCAAAGCATCGATGAATGGATGCGCAGACGCATTCGCATGGTGTTTTGGAAGAAATGGAAGCGAGTCCGCACCAGATGGAGAAACCTGCTGAAGCTGGGAATATCCAACAGAAATGCGGGTATTCTTGCCAACTCCAGAAAGGGATATTGGCGGATAGCATCCAGCCCAATATTGCAAACAGCCCTCTCAAACAAAAGGCTTGAGAAGGCTGAATTCCAGTTTTTCTACTCTTACTACCGCAAGTCTGTAGCGGCATAAACAAGGGAGGAGCCGTGTACCAGACCGGTACGCACGGTTCTGTGGGAGGTCGGCTGACCAATGAATGGTCAGCCTCCTACCCGATTGGATATTATCCTATTATCCGTGTGATACAGCGCATTAACGGCATTCGGATAATTCCGTTGCCAGATCGATGATGCGTCCGGCGCAGGCACGGATTGCCTCCTCGGACAGCAGGCCGTCCTTCACCGCCTGCCGGATGTTTTGGGAATCCTGAGGATTGCCGGGCATGATGATGTCGTTGCCTGCGGCGGCGCATTTCCAGGGCGTGCTGCCGTCCTCCGGAACGGTGGTGTTCCAGTCCGACATGATGATGCCGTCGAAACCCCATTCCTCCCGGGCAACTGTGGTGCACAGCTCCCGGCTGTTGGCGCTGTGTACGCCATTAATCAGGTTGTAGGAGGTCATGATGGCCTTGGGCTTTGCGGTCTTCACGGCAATCTCAAAATTGCGCAGATAGATTTCCCGCAGCGCTCGGGGCGAAATCCGGCTGTCCACGCCCATCCGGTTGTCCTCTTGATTGTTTCCTGCAAAATGCTTGATGGTCACCCCGCAGCCGACCTGACTTTGCACACCCGCCGTCACCGCAGCAGCGGCAGCGCCGGCAAGCATCGGGTCTTCGGAGTAATACTCGAAATTCCGTCCGCACAGGGGATTGCGCTGGATATTCATACCGGGGGCCAGCCACAGGTCTACATGGAACTCCTGCATTTCTGCGGCGATGGCTTGTCCGAACCGTTCCATCAGCCCGGTGTCCCAGGTCTGGGCCAGAGCGGTTCCCACCGGGAAGGCGGTGCAGTACTGGAAATAGAGATCGGTATTGTCGTGGTAAGTCATAGGCTCCAGGAAACCGTTTTCCAGACTGCCGAACACGCCGACGCCATAGACACTGTCGGAAGCCCGGTCAACCTCGTAGCTTTGCCGCAGACGCAGGCCAGCGGGGCCGTCGGCCATAATCAGAGACTTCACACCAAATTCTGCCTCCAGTGCCTCAGAGGTCTCACCGGCAGAACCGGGAACCCGGATGCCCGCCGAACCCAAGGTACTGGCCCCCTCAGTGATATTGCCATAGAGCAGGGGGATCAGCTTTTCCACGCTCTGAATCTGGGAGATATGTGCGGGGGCGGTACTTCGCTCTACCTTGGCAGGCATAAACGGATAAACCGGGACATTCCGGGCTCTGGCATCCGCCAGCCAAGCCTGCTCCTGCTGCCGGACTCTTTCAGGAGCGGACAGCTCCTCCATAGGCTCGGGCAGGGAGAAGCAGGAAGCGGTTTTCTCGATCATCGTATCCCGGGCTACCTCCAACACTGCCGCGAGCGTCCCGTCGGCAATGCTGCGGCTGACCCAAATGCCATAGCTGCCCTGGGAAACCCGCCAGCAATTTGAATCCGAATGAAAGCTGGCAAGGGCCTTGCTGTCAAATTCGATGGTTACGGTCTCTTTCTCCCTGGGCTTCAGGTGTTTGGTTTTGGCAAAGCCCACCAGCCGCCGGGCCTCTTTGGAAAGCCCAGTCTGGGGCAAAGAAACGTAAACTTCCACCACTTCCTTGCCGGGATAGCTGCCTATATTTTTCACCAGCACTTCCAAAGAAACCTTCCCGTCCACGGTTTTTACACCGGTCAGCGTGGTTCGGAAGGTGGTATAGGATAGACCGTGGCCAAAGGGGAACAGGGGTTCTACGCCAAAGCTGTCAAAATACCGGTAGCCTACGAAGATGCCTTCCCGGTAATATTCCTTACTGAGGTCTCCGTTCAGATAGCTGAAGCTGTCGGAATAGGGAATATCTTCGTAGCGCTTCGGCCAGGTTGCGGTGAGACGTCCGCCGGGGGTTGCCTTGCCAAAGAGAACGTCCGCAACCGCGTCACCGGCCTCCTGGCCGGGCTGAGAGATATTCAGCACTGCCTGAATCATGGGACACTCTTCCAGAATATCCGTCAGCTCGATGATGCCGCCCGCGTTCAAAATCAGCACCGTGGGCACCTTGCAGTCGTTCAGAAGGCGCAGCGTTTCCTGCTCCCGCTGGCTCAGGTAATAGTCTCCCGCCGCCAGACGGCGGTCTTTTCCCTCGCCGGAAATCCGGCTGATGACATAGATGGCGGCTTCCGCACCGGAAATATCCTCCGAGGTCACAGGACGGCCCTCGGGCAGGACAAAGGGATTGGCGCTGTAGGCATCAAAGCAGTTTTCTACGGTTTTGGCCTGTTCCAGCACCAGCTGCTTCCAATTTTCCCGAGCATCCTGATAACAGGCTTCGTATTCCTCCAGCCAATCCTCGCTGACAATAGGAATCCCCGCATTTTGCAGTCCCTCATAAATGGAAACCGTTTTTCGGTTGTTCACATCGCCGGAGCCAATACCGCCTTTGACGGTCTTCACCGCACCGCTGCCCAGCAATGCCATGGGAACCTTCCGAAGGGGCAGCAGTCCATCATTTTTCAGCAGCACCATGCCCTCGGCGGCAATCTGCCGGGCAAGGGTGCTATGGGCCTTTTCACGGTCAGATACGGCGGGATTTGTGGTACCGCTGTGAGAAAAGAACAAATTGGAATTCATGCGATTATCTCCTTAAAACAGTGGTGCGGCAGGCAAGGTAAACCTGCCTGCCGTTGGGAAACAAATTATTCTTTCACACCGCCGAGGGTGATACCTGCGATGATAAACTTGGAAAGCAGCAGGTAAATGATGACGATGGGCACAATGGCCACCAGAATCATGGTATATATTTTGGCGGAGTCGAAGTTCATGTAGTCCGCGCCACGGAGGGTGGCAATCAGAATGGGTACCGTGGCCTTTTGCTTGGACTGGATGACCAGGGCGGGAACGAAGTAGTTGTTCCAGGAGCCTACGAAGGTAAAGATGGCCTGAACCGCGATGGCGGGCTGCATGATGGGCATGACGATGCGGTTGAAGGTACGGAACTCTCCGCTGCCGTCAATCCGGGCCGCCTCCACCAGAGACAGGGGCAGGTTGGATTGCAGATAGCTGTACATGAAGTAGGTCACAGCCGGAGAGGCGATGGAGGGGATAATCAGAGGCCACAGGGTATCATACAGCCCCATTTTGGTAATCAGACGCAGGAAGCTCATGGCCGTCACCTAAGTGGGCATGACAAGAATCGCCATGATGAAGGTGAAGGCGGCCTTCTTGAACTTGAAGACATAGGCATAAATGCCGTAGGCCGTCAGGGAGGAGAAGTAGGTGCACAGGGCGGCAGAGCAGCCGGAAACGATGATGCTGTTCAAAATGCCCCGGAACATGGGGAAGGTGCCGTCGTTGGCGACCTTTTTGATGTTCTCAACGAAGTGGGGGCCGGGCAGGAAGGAGAAGCCCTTCTGCAAATCCGCGTGGCTGCGGGTGGCGTTGATGATCAGAATATAAAAGAAGAACAGGCACAGGAAGGTCAGCAGAATCAGCGTGGCATACACCAGCGCCATCTTAACGGAAGAGGACTTTTTATTCTGTTCCATTATGCTTTTCCTCCTTTATTCAGTTTCTTTTCCAGTTTCTTCGCGGCCTTTTCGCCGGTGGGATCGGTGTCATTGGACATACGGTACACGAAGAAGCACAGAATCGCGCTGACGATAAACAGGTACACGGACAGCGCGCCTGCCATGCCGTAGTTCTTGGACTTCAAATGGCTGTTCAGGAACATGATGAGGGTCATGGAGGTACGGTCGGGGGTGCCCTGGCCGTTGGTCAGAATCTGAGGCACGTCGTACATCTGCAGGCCGCCGATGATAGCCGTAATCATGGTGTAGGCCAGAATGGGGCGGATCAGAGGCAGGGTGATGTACCAGAACTTCTTAAAGCCCACGCAGCCGTCCATTTCGGCGGCCTCGAAGGTGTCGGGGCTGATGCCCATAATGGCTGCCATCAGCATGATGGCGGTATTGCCGAACCACATCAGGAAGTTCATGAAGCCGATGATGGATCGGGTGCCGAAGGTGGTGCCCAGGAAGTCCACCGGTTCCTTCAAAATGCCAAGATTCATCAGAATGGAGTTCACGGGGCCGTTGGTGGAGAAGATGGTGAAGAACAGCATGGCAAAGGCGGAGGCCATGATCAGGTTGGGCAGATAGATGACAACCTTAAAAAACTGCTTGCCCTTGAGCTTCATGCGGGCATCGGTGAACCACACTGCCAGCAGCAGCGCCACACCGATCTGGGGAATGAAGCCGATCACCCACAGAATCAAGGTGTTTGCCGCGTATTTCAGCATATCCGACTGGAGCAGCGCGGCGTAATTCTGGAATCCAACGAAATTGGGGCCGACTTCCTTGATGCCGGAGCGGTAGTACTCGTAGAAGCTGTAGCGAACGGTGTCCGCCAGCGGGACCAGAGAGAACACCAGATAGCACAGGAAGAAGGGAAGGATGAATAAGTAACCCCATTTCGCGTAGCTGACGCTTTTTACTTTTTTCATTTGGGAATCATTCCTTCGCGCATATTGTGGGAACTGCCGGGCATTATGGGGGATGCCCGGCAGTATTTTCGCAATGGGGATAATTAGTTAGGCCACTGAACGTTCTTGATGTCGGGGTAACGCTCCATGATGGCAGTCTCGAAGTTGGACTTTGCCTTTTCGTAGTCAACAATGCCCTGGAAGTAGTCGCTGAAGGCGTTCTGGATCAGCTCCACGCAGCCCTGGTCGTAGGCGGACAGCGGCGCGATCTTGATGCCCTCGGCAACGGGAGCGAAGTAAGCGAAGGGGTTCTGACCGCCCAGGAACTCGGAAGCGAAGGCGTCATCCTCGGCAGCCTTCTTCATGCCGGGCTGGGTGTTGGTGAAGTCGGAGTAATCCTTGGAGATCTTCAGCAGGTTATCCTCGTTGGCGGTGACAGCCAGGATGATTTCCTTGACGTGCTGGGGGTTGTCGGTGCCTACGCAGCCATGGACATAGGAGCCACCCCAGTTATATTCCACAGGGGGATTGGTGACAGCCCAAGCACCCATGTCGCCATCCCAGTTGGGACGCAGCACGAAGTCAATGCCCCAGGCGGGGAGCAGGAAGGCGAAGACACTGGACTTGGAGCCCATGGACTTGTTCCAGTCGTCATTCCACTGACCCTTGACGGTCTTGTTCAGATAGCCGGCATCCAGCCAGGCCTTGGAGGTCTCGATCCAGTCCACGATCTTCTGATCCACAACGACGGTGTCAGAGCCGGGAGCAACCCAGGACTGGGAAATGCTGTTGCCGTAGGTACGGAAGGTGTCGGCGTAGGAAGCGAAGGTGTAGTAGCCCTTGGCCTTCAGAGTGGCAGCGGTGGACTCCATGGTAGCCCAGTCCTTACACAGAGCGCCGATTTCGGCGGGGTCATCGGTGCCGAAAGCATCCAGAGCGATGTCACGACGGTAAACCAGCAGACCGGGGCAGCACTGCCAGGTGGAGCCTCTCTGCACGCCGTTCTGGTCGGAAGCGGTGGTCTTGGTGAAGGCGTACTGGTTGGCCAGATCCACGTTGGGGTCAATGCCCAGCGTGGTCAGAGGGATGGCGACATCAGCCTCAGCATCGGTGTACTTGTTGACGTAGTCCGTCTCGGACAGGAAAAGGTCGATCTTGCTGTCGGCATCGGCGCTGCCTTGATTCAGCAGAGCCTCGTCCAGCTTCTGCTGGTAGACACCGTCCTGGTTGGGGTTGACGATCCAGTGAATTTCGCAGCCGTCCTTCAGGTAGGTGACGGTGGCGTCGTCGGACGTGTGGTCTACCTGATCGTAGACGGCCTCCACTCTCTGACGGAACTCGTCGTTCCAGGAGTAGATGTTGATGACCTTGCCCTCAGCGCCCTCAGCGGGAGCGGCAGCAGCGGGGGCATTGCCGGAAGCGGTGCTGGTGCTGCCGCCGCAGCCGGCCAGCATTCCGGCGCACAGACAGATCGCCAGCAAAGCTGCAATTACTTGTTTTCTCATGGGTTTTCCTCCTATTCGTTGATGGCGGGGGAAGTCCTCGCCCTTGCCATTATTATAGTGGCCCTTGTCGGCAAGAGCATAATAGATTGGTTTTAGGAATATCAAATTTATGACCTAAATTCAAAAACTGTTCAAAAAATTATGGGTAAAAATCGGATAATAATTGGACAACTATTTATATTGCACTAATATATATGCAAATTTTTGTGCATTATAAACATATCTTCAAAGAAATCGTTAAAAAAGAATAGAGCATGATTCTGATGTTTTCTGCACGAATATAATGACGAAAAAGAAAGCAATTCGATATAATGAAAAGGCACTTGCGAAAAACGGAAAGGAGCGAGAAACATGGACGGCTATTCCTTTACGGATTGTCATGGCAGCTTCACCATGGACAATCCCAACACCAATTATCTCTATTTCCCACTGGCCTCGGAGCGGGGGCTGAAAAGCGCCATCACACCGGATGGCGGCGGAGATGCGAAGATCAACCAGACCAGCTTCCTGCTGGAGCCTGAGAGCGTTGAAAATCTGCATAATAACAGAGGGGTTCGGAATTTCTGGGTTCGTGTGCGGGATGCCGGTGTGTTCTCGGCTCTGGGTGCTTCCGATATGCAGCAGGCGCGAAAGTTTACACCGGAAGAAGAAACGGTCACCTTGTCCGCCGGGTTTATGTGGCACAGCGTCCGGCGCACCGTGAAGGATTACGGTGTGGAGAGCACCGTCACAACCTTCATCCCCTGGGATAGCAATGTGGAAATCATGGCAGTTACCCTGAGAAACGCTTCGGATGGTGTGAAAACCCTGACCCCATGTGCAGCGGTTCCGATTTACGGCCGCAGCGCCGACAATCTGCGGGATCACCGCCATGTGACCAGCCTGCTGCATCGGATTCAGGTCACGGAGGAGGGCGTACTGGTGAAGCCCACCATGTCCTTTGACGAGCGGGGGCACCAGAAGAACGAACGTATCTATTATGTACTGGGCGCGTCCGGAGATGGCGAAAAGCCTGTGGAGTTTTTCCCTACCGTGGAAGGCTTCATCGGAGAGGGCGGCAGCCTGACCCATCCCAGAAGTGTTCTGGAGGGCAAAGCCGGTGTGTCCGCCGGGTCTCAGGAAGCCGGAAAGGAAGCCATGGGCGCCTTCGCGTTCAAGCCCGTGTCTGTGGCCCCCGGAGAGGAAGTCCATTACATCGTTCTGCTGGGGGCGGAGGATGATCCCGAAGCCATCCGCGCGGTATACAATCAGTATAACACATGGCGCAAGGTCTGCGCATCGCTGGAAGACACCAAACAGCACTGGCAGCAAAAGGTCAACGTGTCCTTCGAGACGGGAAGCCGGGACTTTGATAATCTCATGAGCTGGGTCTGCTTCCAGCCCTTCCTGCGCAGACTCTTCGGCTGCTCCTTCCTACCCTACCATGACTATGGCCGGGGCGGCCGGGGTTGGCGGGACCTATGGCAGGACTGTCTGTCTCTACTCATCATGGATCCCCAGGGCGTGGGGGAAATGATCGAAAAGAACTTTGGCGGCGTTCGCATGGACGGCACCAACGCCACCATCATCGGCGACGGTGACGGCAATTTTATCGCCGACCGCAACGGCATCGCCCGGGTGTGGATGGATCACGCCCTGTGGCCCCTGATGACCACCAAGCTGTATATCGACCAGACCGGCGATTTGGAGATTCTGCTGAAAAAGGCTCCTTATTTCAAGGATCGGCTGGCCTTCCGGGGCACCAGCCCGGATGAACAGTGGGTTTCTTCCCAAGGCTCCCAGCAGAGAACCGCCGCAGGGGACATTTATGAGGGCACGATTCTGGAGCATCTGCTGATTGAGAATCTCACCGCCTTCTATGAGGTTGGCGACCACAACATCTACCGCCTTCGGGGCGCGGACTGGAATGATGCTTTGGATATGGCTGCGGAGAAAGGCGAGAGCGTGGCCTTTACCTGCGCCTACGCAGGCAACCTGCGCACTTTGGCACAGCTGCTGTTGAAGCTGGAGGTAAGGGGCTACGCTGTTTCCCTGCCCGTGGAATTGCTGCCCCTCATGGGCGGGGAGGATACCCTCTTCGAGGATAAGGACGGCAAGCAGGCTCTGCTGGATGCCTACTGCCAAAAATGCCTTCACACCATCAGCGGCGAAATGGCGAACCTCTCCCCCCGGGTAATCGCGGAGGATCTGCTGCGCAAGGCCGACTGGCTGACAGACTTTATCCGGGAGCAGGAGTGGATCGACGGTCTCGACGGCGAGGGCTGGTTCAACAGCTACTACGATAACCACGGACAGAAGGTGGAAGGGTACTTTCCCGATCATGTGCGGATGATGCTCACCGGACAGGTCTTCTCCATCATGGGAGGCGTTGCTACGGATGACCAAATCCGCACAATGACCGAAACGGTGGACAAGTATCTGTACGATCCCAAAATCGGCGGCTATCGCCTGAACACCGACTTCCACGAGCTGAAAATGGATATGGGCCGGATGTTTGGCTTTGCCTACGGCGAAAAGGAAAACGGCGCTGTGTTCTGCCACATGGCGGTGATGTACGCAAATGCCCTGTACCGCCGGGGCTTTGCAAATGAGGGCTGGAAAGTGCTGGACGCCCTTGCCCATACCGCGCTGGACTTTGAAACCAGCCGGATGTATCCCGGCATTCCTGAATACTTCCGGGGCGATGGACGGGGTATGTATCCCTACCTGACAGGCGCGGCCAGCTGGTATATGCTGACCATGGTCACAGAGGTCTTCGGCGTCTCCGGTGAGTACGGTGATTTGAGAATTCAACCCAGATTGCTGGCAAGCCAGTTTGGCGCTGACGGCAAGGCCTGCATTACCCTGCCCTTCGCCGGAAAGCTTCTGCATATTTCCTTTGTCAACCTCACCCGGCACGAATACGGCAGCTATGGTATCTTTGCCGTATCCTGTGGAAACAACGCCGTTGCCGTTACGGACGGCAAAAGCGTAGTCATTCCCCGGGCTATGCTGGAACTGTCCGACGAGGATGAGGTTTTCATTATTCTTCACATCAAATAAGGAGGATTTTCCCCATGCAATACGGATATTTCGATGACGAGAATCGGGAGTATGTCATCACCCAGCCGGACACCCCGGCACCCTGGGTCAACTATCTGGGTTCTCCCAAATACGGCGCGATTATCTCCAACAACGCCGGCGGCTACAGCTTCGCCACCTCCGGCGCCAACGGACGGATTCTGCGGTATGTATTCAACAACTTCGACCAGCCCGGACGGTATCTGTACATCCGGGACGACGACAGCCGGGATTTCTGGTCCGCGTCCTGGATGCCCGTAGGAAAACCGCTGGACCTGTACAAATCCCAGTGCCGCCACGGCATGGGCTACACCCGGATGGAGGCGGATTATGACCGCATCCACTCCGAGGCTCTTTACTATGTCCCGCTGGACGCCGAGCATGAGGTCTGGGCCCTCACCGTCACCAATACCGGACGGACGGCGCGGAATCTCACCCTGACTGGCTACGCGGAATTTACCAATCACAACAACTATGAGATGGATCAGGTGAATTTGCAGTATTCCCTGTTCATTTCCCGGACGAAATTCGTAGATAACCGCATCATGCAGGAGATTCACGGCAATCTGGACGCCCTTCGTCCCGAGGAGCAGGTGGACGGCAAGAATGTCACCGAACGGTTCTTCGGTCTGGCGGGCGGGGCAGTCAGCTCCTGGTGCGGCGACAAGGAGGAATTCCTGGGCCGCTACCATGGCTATGGCGACCCCAAAGGAGTTATCGCCGGAGATCTGGGCAATGTCCTAAGCAATAGCGAAAACGCCTGCGGCGGCCTGTCCACCAAGGTGACCCTGTACCCCGGCGAGACAAAAACCGTGGTATTCCTGCTGGGCATGAAGTCTTCCGCTGAAGCCGCCGCCATTGTTGGCAGCTACGAAGGCGGAAAGACCGTGGTTGACCGGGAACTGGCTGCTTTGAAGAAGGACTGGTATGGGAAGCTGGACAATCTGAAGGTAGCCACCCCCAGCCCGGAATTCAACACCATGCTGAGCACCTGGAACGGCTACAACTGCTTCATGACCTTCATCTGGAGTAGGGCGGCGTCCTTCATCTACTGCGGTCTGCGCAACGGCTACGGCTACCGGGACACCGTGCAGGACATTCAGGGCATCATCCATCTGGCTCCCGAAATGGCCGCCGACAAAATCCGCTTCATGCTGTCGGCGCAGGTTCATCACGGCGGCGGTCTGCCCCTTGTGAAGTTCAACCACAACCCTGGCCATGAGGACACCCCGGAGGATGCTTCCTATGTGAAGGAGACGGGACACCCGGCCTATCGGGCAGACGATGCTCTGTGGCTGTTCCCCACGGTGTACAAGTACATCGCGGAAACCGGCAACACCGCCTTTCTGGATGAGGTCATTCCCTTTGCCGACAAGGACGAGGGTACAGTTTACGAGCATCTGAAACGGGCGCTGCAATTCTCCTTCGACCACCTTGGCCCTCACGGAATGCCCGCCGGCCTGCACGCCGACTGGAACGACTGCCTGCGCCTCGGCGCCAATGGCGAATCCAGTTTCGTGGCCATGCAGTTCCTGTACGCCATGGTGATTTTGAAGCGGTTCGCGGAATTCAAGCAGGATACCGCGCTGGTTCAGCAGCTGGAAACCCAGATTACAGAAAACAGCGCAAAGATTCAGGCCCTGTGCTGGGACGGAGACCGCTTCATCCGGGGCTATAAGGAGGACGGCGAAAAGATCGGCGCGGCTTCTGACCCTGAGGCCAACCTCTGGCTGAATCCCCAGAGCTGGGCGGTTATCAGCGGCCTTGCCACCGATGACCAGAGGGAAACCATTCTGCAAAATGTCTATGACCGGCTGAACACCGCCTTCGGCGCCATTCTCATGGATCCGCCTTACCACGCCCACGCCTTCGACGGGGCGCTGGCAGTCATCTACAATCCCGGCACCAAGGAGAATTCCGGCATCTTCTCCCAGTCTCAGGGTTGGCTGATTCTGGCGGAGGCCCTGTGCGGTCACGGCGGCCGGGCCTTCGGATACTTCATGGAGAACGCTCCCGCCGCCCAGAACGACCGGGCGGAAATCCGTCACCTGGAGCCTTACTGCTACGGCCAGTTCACCGAGGGCAAGGCCAGCCCCCACTTTGGCCGGAGCCACGTCCACTGGCTCACCGGCACCGCTTCCACGGTGATGGTAGGCTGCGTGGAGGGCATTCTGGGCCTGCGGCCGGACTTTGGCGGCCTGCGTCTGGCTCCCTCCATCCCCGCCAGCTGGGACGGCTTTGAAATGGAGAAGCGGTTCCGGGGCAAGAAGCTCCATATTCAGGTGCGCAACCCCTGGCACATTGAGTCCGGCTGCCGCAAGCTGACCCTGAACGGTCAGGAGCTGCCTGACAACTACCTGCCGGAGGAGCTTCTGAAAGAGGAAAACGAAATCGAACTTACCCTGTAATATAGAAGCTTCCGCCGGGTGTTTGCCCGACGGAAGCGTTTTTTATTTCAGTCCGTCATCCCACTGGATGAGGTAGTTTTCGTCCCGGTACTTTTTGGGGGTCATGCCCACCACTTCCCGGAACTGCTGGATGAAGTGGCTTTCTGAGGAAAAGGAAAGCTGATTCGCAATTTCAATCATGGAGTGATCCGTGTATTTCAGCAGATTTTCTGCCACCATGATCTTTCTGGAACGGATGTAGGCGCTGATGGATTCTCCGGTTTCTTTCTTGAACAGACGGGACAGATAGCTGGGGGATACCCCCAGAGCCTGGGCCAGATCTTCTACGGTAATCCGTTCCTTGATATGGGCGTAGATGTATTCCTTACAGGCGCGGATATGCTTGGAGTTGGGCTTTTTCAGAATTCTCCGCATTTTTTCTGTAAAATCCAAAACCATATCATCATGAATGCGGCGCACATCCTCTATGGTTCTGGCATCGTCCAGCTTCTGAATGTAGAAATCACTGAGCCGGAACGTACGCTCCAGTTCCATACCATTTTGCCAGCAAATCCGGGTAATCATTGCGGCAGTCACAACAAAATGGTATTTCAGATTTGTGACGGGATCTTTTGACAGGATTCCCACCCCATCCAGCTCCAGGAATTTCCCATTCTCGCAGTTTTCTCTGACTGCTTCCACGTTGCCGTTAGCAACCGCCCGGTAGAACAGGTACTCGGATTCCGGGTGTCGGTGGTAGAATTCGTCGAGTTCATCCTCTGCTTCCAATTTCAGCCATTCATCGTGATAACGCATGGTTGTACCTCCCTTCGACGTTTATATGACGAGTACTTACACAAATGATTATAGCATAGGCGGGCAATAGTTCAATAGAAGTCTTGCCAAATCCGGTCGGAAATTCTGGATGCCCTTTCTCAGAAACCGGAAGTCCGGGTTCGGCAGGGTGAGAAGCTCTGCTGAAGGACGGGACGTTATTTCTGTTATATGGAAGAAAAGCCTTCGAATCGCTGACCGGCAAACAATACGAGTATCTGAAGGGTGTCAATGCCCATTCAGAGATGGCATAGTGTGAAAGTAAGTACCGGTCCAGCACAGAGGAAAAAGGGCGCACAAAAGCGTCCCTGCAAACACCTGTTTTTTGCAAGGTCAGTGAGAATATTTTGTCAGGTCTAAGCAACAGTTAACCCTCTCTTTCTGTAGAACATGACTACAGAATTCGCCTTTGGCTCCCAGTCTCGCCAAATGGTTGATTCGCTCATACCGAGTCGTCGCGCCTCGGCGAGCATCCCGGAAATCAGCTCCGATATGGTCACTGTATTGGAATCCATTCCTGGACCTCCTATGATAAAGTAGTCGGAAATAATTCCGCCGCTATCATTATCGCCAAAGGTCATTATGCAGGAAATACATTATACCAAAAAATTCACTGCCGGGTGTACCGGCAATGAATTTCTCACCTTTTCTCAAAATCCGTTATACCAAATTTTTGCGGGAAAAGCCCTGTGGTTAAAGCGCTTTTCCGCATTTTTGGTATAACGACTATTCGCAAATAGCTGTTTTTGGGTCAAAATCGTTGGCGTTTCAGCCATTCCTGAGGACTTTGCATCCTAAAACCAGAAGCGATTTTACAGGGCAGGCGGTGTCCATTCGCTGCCGCCGGAGGAGCCGCCGGAGGAGCTGCCGCCGTCTTCCTGTGGCTTCTGGGCGGGAATCCGGGTGGTGCGCAGGGTTTCGGTGGAAGCGTAGCCGATGGTGTCACCTACACGGATAACGCTCACATCTCCTGCTGTCCACAGGACGGTCAGAGCGGTGTTGCCATAGACCTGCTTGACTTCCTTGCCCCTCAGCAGGTAGTTGTCGTAGAGCTTGCAGTTGTAGCCGGCGAAGCCGTCCCAGCTTTCAAAGGCGGGGTCTGCGTCCTTTTGCACCCAGGCCTCCGGGATGTAGGCATAGGTGTCGTCCACCAGAATCGTCATGTAACCCTCCAGTTCCGGGGCGAAGCCTTCCTCGGCAACGATCTGCACGGTATCGCCCAGATTGAAATACTTCAGCACCACCTTGGCGCCGTCCACCCGAACTTGAGCGCTGCCGGTTTTGGTGACAGCGGAGAGCAGATGAACCTTTCCGTAGAACGCCAGGGCGATGTCGCCGCCATCCTGTCCGCCGGAGGAACCACTGCCGGAGGAACTGCCGGAGGAGCCGCTGTCACTGCTGCCGGAGCTGGACTGAATGGGCCATTTGCTGACCTGGGCCTTGGCGACGAAGCCGGTTTCGCCGTCCACCGTCACCAGATAGCAGTCCTCCAGCTCCTCCAAAATCTCCACCTTGGTATTGGTTTTTAGGGTCGCCAGCGCTTCGCCCACCAGTTCATAGCTTTCGTACAGGCCGGTGTTCCAGCGGGCGTAGCCCGTCCAGCTTTCTGACGGATCATCGCCTGCAAAGCGAAGAAGCTGCATTTCCATGGTGCCGACACCGAAATCGGTTTTCACGGTGGCATGGGTATCATCGGGATTTCCCGTGACCTCTACCAGATCGCCTTTCTTCAGTTTACATAAAATGGAGGGGATGTTGTCGCCCTGAACGGTGCCGGTTTCCAGCTTGGGCAGGGGAGGCTCCGTTTCGGGGGCTGTCGTTTCCGGGACAGTAGTGGTCTCCGGCACCGTGGGAGCAGCGGTGGGGGCGGGCTGCTCCTGTTTGGCGGAGCAGCCTGCGGTGAACAGAAGCACCAGAGCCAGTGCAATTGCAAATCCTTTTTTCATTGGTAATCTCCTCCTCAGCCCTTGTAATCCTTGTCATAGGTCTTGCCGTAAACGGCGTGGATGATGTCCCACACATACGCATAGGCTGCGGTGCCAGGCTGGAAGACGTTGCGGTTCTGGTAGGCGATGTAGCCGATGCTGCGGCTCACGGTGCCGCCGTAGAGGGTGACCTCCTTGCCATCCGCGTCCTTCAGGATGATGTAGGGCCGCATGAAGATGTCCTGCCCCAGCTGGTCATTGGTCAGACTGTCCCAGACCAGCACATTTGTGTACTGGGTCAGATCGCCAACATTGGCAAAGACCGGGTCTGCCTTACCTCTCTTATAGGCGTAGTTAGACTTGCCGTTGGACAGGGTCAAGCTCTGGTCACCCAGCTCATCCGCCCACTGAGCTACTGTGCCGTATTCCTCCAGGGTGTAGCCCGCGAGACCCGCGCCCTTTAGGGCGTTCTTGTTGTCCTTCGTCAGACTGGTGATCATGCGGATGCCCCGCTTGCCGGTGATGCGGATGGCGCAGCCGGAATATCGCAGCAGATCGTCAAAGGCGCTGATCCGGGTCAGCGTGGCGCCGGTGGTCCCTCGGGTGATACGGTAGACAGTCATGGAGGTGGGGTAGTTTTCATGGCTGGGGGTGGAATTGCCCTTCTTGTAGGTGTAGCCGGTCAGCAGGTCGCCGGTTTTCGGCAGGGAGGCATACCTGCGATTGCCCTCCGTCTGAATGGGATAGGCCACGCCGTCCACCCAGACTTCGGTCTGACTGGCAAAGTCGGCATTTCCCGTCAAATCCAGATAGCGGTCGGAGGGGTTGATGATGCCAGTGACGCCGGTGGGCGTGGGATTGGCGATGGAGTAGTTCCCTGCGTCTTCGCCTTCCAGCGTGAATTCGGTGAAGGTGACAGAAAGATTCTCGCCCGGTGTTTTCTGGGGGAAGGTGGCCTCGCCGCTTACCAGCAGCACATCGTCCCCTGCCACGAAGCCATCGGCAGAGACGTTGTCGATTTCCGCCGTGGTGGTGCCGTCAAAGTCTTTATCCTTCACCGTGACGGTGAGGGTCACGGATTTCACGGTGATAGCCGCCTTGACGGAAGCGGGCTGACCAGTCAGCGCGTAGTTGCCTGCCGCGGAGCCGCCGAGGGAGAAGCCGGAGAAGGTGACGGGCTTGCTTTCGCCCACGTTCTTATTGTCATAGGCAGCGCTGCCGGGGACAATGGTCAGGTTGTTTCCGTCGTAGTTGTCGGACAACGAACCATTGGAAGTAATCTGAGCCGTGGCGTTGCTGTTGTAGACCTTAGTCTCCGCAACCGTAGTGCCGGTGATGGTGACCTCCTTCTTTGCGATGGAGAAGGTGGTGGTCACGCTGTTGGGCAGGGCGTAGTTCCCGGCCTTGACACCGTTGATTTTGGAAACCATTGCCGTGTAACCGGTACCGGCATTGGTCTGGTCGCCGGAGACGGTGAGGGTGATGGTGTCGTCATTGACCATGCCCGTGGGAGTGGCGGTGGGGATTTGCTTGGAACCGTTGTAGGTAAACTGCGTATCGCCCCAGGAAATGCCGATCTCCTTCTTGTTTACCGTCAGGGTACCGTTTTCAAAGGAAATGTCGTAGTTGCCGGAGGTCAGACCGCCGGGGGCGATGGTGTAGCTGCCCACAACACCGTACTGGCTGTAGTTGTAGGTGTAGGTGAGGCTGCCACCGAGGACTCTTTCCGTTTCCCCATTGACGAATCCATCATAGGTCACGCCGCTGTTGCTGGGTGCGTCACCATAGGTGATGGTGTGGTCTTTGGCTTTGATGGTGAGGCCTTTCTTAGCGATGGAGCTGTCAACGCTTGCCGGGGCGGAATCTAAGTGGTTGTCGTCGCCCTCAATCTTGTACCAGACGGTGTATTCTCCGGCACTGGTGCCGGTGGGAATGGCTTTCTCATAGGTGCCGTTCTCCTCCAGACTGTAAACCATGGTGCCGTGGCTGGTGCCGCCGGCGGAGATCAAGGTCTGGGGCTGACCGCTGTAGGTAAGGCCGCTCACCGCCGTGGGAGCGGTGCTGATGGAGGCGCTTGCTTTCCCGATGGAGAAGGTCTGGTCTTTGGTGCCGGAATAATTATTATTGCCTGTCACAGTGAGGGTATAGGTACCCGCATCTGTGGCGGTGTTGCCGGACAGGGTGTAATCAGTGTTCTCCACCAAAGTGATTGTGCCGTACTTCACCGTCACTGTGGGGGACTGCTGGTTGCCGGTATAGGTAAGGTCACTTACCGTCACGGTGATGTCGCTGTCCGACAGGGGCTTGGCGGTGATGCTGGCGGTGGCGCTGGTCTGCTGGCCGGATTCCGCCAGCCGATACTTCTCAGCATCATTGCCGGTGAGGGTCAGGCCTGTGATGGTGACCTCCTTGCCGGAGCCGACATTGGCATCGGCGAAGGTGCCGGTGGCGGTGACGGAAATATCGTCGCCCGCAGCCACGCCCGCCAACACTACATTGGAGCAATCCAGTTCTGCCGCGTTATTGCCGTCAAAGGTCTTATTCTTGGCGGTGATGCCGCTGACGGTGATGGGGAACTGATCCCGCTCATCGCAGAAGACGCAGATATGGTTCTCAAATACGTGGTTTTTTACAAGACTTGCATTGTTGGTATAGCCCGGTAAACACGCACCGCTGGTTGCCTTATACACCGCAGCGCCGGTGAAGTTGGGGGTTTCGTCCCGGGTGTCCGTGTCAAGGTTCTGCTTCCAGGTTCCGGCATTTGTACTGCCGTTGAGCAGGTAGGCCACCGCGCCGCTGGCGAATTCCTTGGTGGTTTTGCCAAGGACGCTGACAACGGTACCGTTGTCAGCTCCAACTGCATTCCCGGAATAGGCTTCGCTGTTGTAGTAGCAATTATTCACCGTGCCGCTGTTATAGCCGCACACGCCGCCGACATAGGAGGAGGTACTGCTGCCGGTGACCGCGCCGGTGTTGGTGCAGCCGCTCACCGTGTTGCTGTTGACACCGCACACGCCGCCGACCCAGGAGGAGGTGCCGTTGACCGCACCATAGTTGATGCAGCCGCTCACTTCACCGTAGAGGGCATAACCGCAAATGCCGCCGACGTAGCCGCTGCCGTTGACCGCACCATAGTTGATGCAGCCGCTCACCGTACCTTGGAAGGCATAGCCGCAGATACCGCCGACCTTGTTGTTGCCGGTAACTTTGCCTCTGTTGGTGCAGCCGCTCACCGTACCTTGGCTTTGACCGCAGATGCCGCCGATACCCCCGATGCCGGTGACCACGCCGCTGTAGGAGCAGCCGCTCACCGTACCGGAGGTATCACCGCATACGCCGCCCACTTTGTCTTTGCCCTCAAAATAGGAATCCGCAATCGTCAGGTTTTTTATGGTTCCTTCACCTATTATACATCCAAAGAAACCAACACAACTCGTTTCTGGCGCATTCACATACAGTCCGGAAATGGTATGGTGATTGCCGTCAAAGGTACCATCATAGTTTGAGCTGGATATTCCGATCGGCGTCCACGCTGTGAAAGAGGCATAGGCGTCCGAAAGGGTACCGTCAGCATTCAGGACATTGGAGTTCACAGTGATATCGTTCATGAGGATCGCATTCTTGGTTTTGTCTGTAATCCCAGAAATTGTCCCGTTGATATACTGTGCATACCAGTACAGCTCATCCACATTGGTGATCTGCCACTGATCGCCCGCATAGCTTGGCGTGATCGTGCAGATACTGCAATATCCATTGTGATTGTGGTATGCGGGATCGCCACCCTGCTTATAGTACACCGCCTTGCCGCCCAAAATGGGAAGCGACTCCGCACCGATGGTCTGCCCCCAGACACCGCTGGGGTAGACTGCCGTTCCCTGATTCAGCCAGTACGCCACTTTGCCGTTGGTAAAATCATTAGCCGTAATACTCTCCCCGCCAACTGTGGTGGCAGTGTTGCCCGCAAGGGCGTAGCAGTTGGTGATGGTACCGCCGCTACCCACCGTCGTGCCGCTGCCGCCGGCAGCAAAGCAGTTGGCAATGACGCCGCTGTTGCTGCCGCACAGGGTCACGCTGCCGGTGCCGGTGGCATAGCAGTTGATGATTTTGCCGCCGCTGCTGTTGGTCGTACACAGCGTTGCGCCACCCGCCGCATAGCTCTTTTGGATGGTGCCGGAATTGTTGCTGACCAGCACCGTGCCGGCCGCACCGGAAACATAGCAGCCCGTGACGATGCCCTCAGCGTTATTGGCGCACAGGGTCGCTCCGCTGCCTTCGTCATGGCAGTCCGTGATGGTGCCGGTATTGGTTTGGACCAGCGTGCCGCCGGGCGCTCTGCTGTTCTTGACGGTGCCGCTGTTGTTTGCAATCAGCGTGCCGCCGGCGGCGGCGCTGCTGTCGCTGACGGTGCCGCTGTTAGCGCCGCTGACCAGCATGCCTCCGCCGGAAACATGGCAGTCAACGATTTTGCCGCCGCTCGTGGCGCACAGGCTGCCGCTGGTCACTGTAATCCGGGCGATCTCGGCTCCGGAGCCGATGGTGCCGAACAGGCTGCGGTTCTTCGGTATGCCGCTGATGGTCCTTTGGCCTGCCGGGTATGCAAATCTGCCGGTGAAGGGATGGGTTTCACTGCCAATGGGAGTCCAGTTGGAATCAACCGTAATATCATAACGCACCTTGGCATTGGCATCGGGGTGACCGCTGTTGACATAGTTGGCAAACCAGTATAGCTCACCCATATTATCAATCAGATACTCATTGTTGTAGAAATCGGGCACCGAGCAATAGGAGCAGCTTGCTTCGCCATCGGTATGATTATGATAGTAGACATTGCCGTCCTTTTTACCACGATAGACGATATCACCATTGGTGGTGCACTGGGGGAAGGTATGTGTACCGATGGTCTGTCTCCAACTGGGCGTGGCCTGGTTCTTCGTCAGCCCGTAGGTCACTTCGCCGCTTTTGAACGCGTCCATGGTTCTGTATTTTAGGTCGCTGTCTTTTGTACCGTCAAGATCCGTATCGGACAACGCGTAGCAGAAGTCAACGTTGTTACCACTCCCTAAAAACGCCCCATACGAGCTGTCAATCCTGCCCGCGCTGTAGCAGTTATTGATATTCGCGCTGCTGTATCCGCAGAAGGTACCCACATTACTCGTCCCGCTTACGGTTGCGGTGGTATAACAGGATTCTATCCTTACGTCGGAAAGGGCTTTTCCGCAAAGGCCGCCAACATTCTGACCGCCTGCAAAGTAGGAATCCACCACGCCCACCCGGTAAATGCTGGCGGGGGATTCCACAATACCGAATAAGCCTACATTGTCTGTAGCCGAATCGTTGAGATACAGTCCGGAAATGGTGTGCCCCTGTCCGTCAAATTTGCCCCTAAAATTATGGTCAACCGTTCCAATGGGCGTCCACGCTTCAAAGCTGCCGCTGTTCAGCCCGCCGCTGGTATTGAGCACGTTCTGATTGACGGTGATATCCGCCGTCAGAACGGCACTAATGTCTTGCTGGGTGGTATTGATTTGGTTTGCAAACCAGTACAGGTGGGCTGGGGTGGAAAGCTCGTAGGCGTAGACTGTGCTACCACCGATGGTATAATCCTCCGCGGTTGGTGGTTCCATCGTAACCGCCAGCATCGCCACAGGCTCCCCTTCCGGGTCGCCCAGCACCACGGTCAGGGAAAGCACATTGGTGCCGTCGGGCAGGGTATAGCCCTCGGGCAGGGTGGTTTCAAAGACGTACTTGCCCTCGTAGGCCCCGGTCTCCACGGGGTAATCCGGGCAGAGCCAATCCCCAAGAGTCAGCGTTTCCCCGTTCATCTCGATGGCGGCGGGCAGCATTGGGACGATATCGTCAAACCGGGCCATGTTCTCCGCACTGGCAAAGGGTAGATGGGCAATCCCGGTCTCCGGGTCAATGATCTCCCATTCGTCCACCCATTCCCAGTCGGTGATGACGGTATCCTCCAGCAGCAGCTCCGGCTCAGACGCCCCGGTGCACAGATCGCACTGGTAGGTGCAGGGACTGCCCTCCACGGCTTTCACATAGCCGCAGCTGCCGTCATGCTCGTGCTTGCAGGGGCTGGCCTCCTGATAACCGCAGAGATCGTCATGGCTGTGGGTACAGTCGCTGGCCTCGGCATAGCCGCAGCTTTCGTCATGAACATGGGCGCAGTTTACCCCATCCTCCCCGCATTCCTCGGTGTGCTGGTGGGTGCAGGGGCTGGCTTCCTGATAGCCGCAGCTTTCGTCATGCTGGTGGCCGCAGTCGCTGGCCTCCCGATAGCCGCAGCTTTCGTCATGCTGGTGACCGCAGTCATGCCCCTCCACCGCCGCCACATAGCCGCAGTCCGCCGTATGCTCGGTGTGATGCTCACACAGCCCGTCGCCTTCCGCCGCGATGGAGGGCATGGGCAGCACAGACAGCACCATGGCCATGCTCAGCGCCAGCGACAGCAGCCGCCGCATTGCGTTTGTATTCGTCCATTTTTTCATATGTATCGTCCCCTTTCTAGGGTATTCCAGCGGCTTCCGCTTCCGAGAATGATAGTCCGCCATGATATTTGGAATCATTCTACAACACAAAAATTCAGATTGCAATATTACGGGACGAGAAAATTTTCGACATGGGACGAATATTTTTTCCGGGACGATAAAGCGTGACGAACGCAGGCTTTCTGTAACGTATGTCCTCCTGAGTAAGCTCAGGAGGACAAGCTGCTGTTTGGTAATTTACAGATTCAGCACGCTGCACAGCCCGTCGCCAGCGTCCAGATTGAACAGAATGCAGCCGCAGTGCCCCTTGAAGGTGGGGTAGCAGATGATTTTCAGATTGGTGTCGATCTCCGGGCTGTAGGACACGATTTCCAGGGTTTTCCCGTAGAGCGCCGCCTGCTCATAAGCGCGCAGCCACTTGGGATCCATGTTGGCGAACAGACTGCCGAAGGCGCTGCCGATCAGCTTTTTCAGCGGGATTTTTTCCAGCTTCGCCAGTGCCGGATTTCCGTAGCGGAAAATCCAGTCCAGCGCGTACCGCTCCTGGCTGAACACCATCTCGATGTCCGCGAAGGCAAAGGGCGCGTCCTCAAAGCAGCGGTAATGGGCGCGGTATTCCTCCGGCGTGGCGGGGGTGCCCTCGTCGCTGAGACTGTCAATGAACAGCTTCTGCCGGGAGGCAAAAAGCCTGCGAAGCTGGGATTTCCGCTGAGGAGGATAACCCAGAGCCTCCCCATTACTGAGATTGACGGTGTCCGTAATGCTGTGAATCGCCATCACCGACACCAGCCGGTGGCGGCTGACCGGGAGAAAACCATCACCCAGCCCCTTTTTCAGTGCGGACAGGGTGATTCTGGTGCGGTACACCGTCCCGTCAACCAGATGAATCTGGGCGTAATTCCTTTCCGCGTCCGCGTACAGAATCGTGTTCACATTCAACATGATCCGCTTGCGTTTCACGATGATGGTAAGATACATGCCGTCGGAAAAGTCCCGCACATCCGCTTCCGGCTCCCACTCCGTTTCCTCCTCGATGGAGGGGACTTCTTCCTCCACCGCCGGCGGCGCGGGCTCTTCTGCAATCGGGGCAGGCTGTTTTTTCCGCCTGGGCGGTATGGGAACTTTGATATCAATGCTTTCCGGCGGGCAGTTCCTGGCGGCGCAGACCCGCGCCACCAGCGCCGGTTTCAGTCTGCGCAGGTATTTGAGCCGTTCCCCGGTGTTTAGGACAACCATATCATCGATGTGGTGAATCAAGGCAATGCTGACCAGACACCCACGCCCGATGGGGAAAAAGTCGTCCCCCAGCAGCCTTTTCAGCTCCTCAAAGGTGACGCGCGCTTTGTAAACGCCGCCCCATTCCATATGAATATTGGCGTAATTCCGCTTCATCAGGACGTAATGAATCTCGCTCACTTCCAGCTCCGTCCGGGTTCTTCCCGTGGCAACTGTGATGGTTTTTGCTTCCGGCATTTCCGTTTCCTCCCGCCTGCTTTTTGCTTATTATGGCATATTCCGCGGGATCGCGCAACTGTTTTCCAGTAATGGCTTTTCTCCATGGAAAGAAGGTCTAACACCTTAATCTCATAACCCCGCATTTTCAGAAAGGTGCCCGTCATGCGAAGAAGTTCCCCCTTGCAGTCCAGCACGAAATAGGAAGAACAGGCTTGCAGCAGATTGATGAGGGCATAGAACCGGCTCTTGCCAGAACCGCTGCCGCCCACCACCACGGTGTTCAGGTTGCGGCGGTGTTTTCTGCCGTCCAAACCCATGCGGACGTGCTTGGTGAACACCTTGTTGGCTTCCGGGTCCTTCGCCTAATACTTCTTATTGACGGCTGCAGCGCTGCCCCATTTGGCGGAACCGTGTTCCTTACTACGACGGTAATTGCGCCGGGAGGACAGGGCAACGCCGATTCCCAATCCGTAAATGAGCAGAAAAATAAGGATATCTCCGTCCGACCACCGGGGAAGGAGCGCTTTGTCCGGCTTGCCCGGAACTTTGGAGAGGGCTACACGCTGGATGGCATCCGCAGGCGGATTCTGGAACAGCCCAGAGCGGTGCGCCCCCTGCCGGAACCCGCGCCAAAAGCCAAATATTACCGTGTGTCCGGAAACTGGCAGTCCCGTAAAAGGTGACTGGTTTCCGGGCATTGTATTTTCACTACTGCTATCTGCTGGGGGTATTTTCCAAAGGCAAACAGCAGAATCGAAAACGGCTCCACTTGCCGTACATTTTCTTCCTCCTTCCAAAGGGTAAACTAACTCCACATTATTGTAGCAAATATGCCCGCACAATTGCAAAGACAGTTTTTTCCAAAGAAAATCCTTTGTTTTTTGTGGAAAATGTCCTTTGAAACAAAGCGAAAAATCAGGTATACTATCTTAGTAACGAGTGGCATCTCTGCGTAAATCCAGTTGCGCGGAGGTGCCGCTATTTTTTTAGGAGGGTATCAAAATGAAACGGGTAAAAGCAGCGTGCATCTGCTAGACGCTTCACTTCCTGCTGAAAGAGGATGTGGAACATAATTACGCGGTGAAGCTGGTGCGCGAAGAAGTGGCGCATTACAAAGCGACTATGGAACGGAATAAGACAAAGTACCGAATTCTGGAAGAAATCCATCAAGAGGATGGCTCCATCCTTGTGAAAGTCATCAAGCAGTACAACGTCTGCCCTGTAGGCGATTATCTGAACTGAACACATCTATTAAGCGTGTAGCCTATGGCGTAAATCCGGCACTGGGCTGCACGCTATTTTTATGTTATGCAAGGCCTGCTTTATTTTCCTTCAGGCCATGGGCAAGGCTGCGGCATCTACAGCACTGTCCATGATTCGGGAAATTGTGTTCGGCGTGGGCTTTGCGCTGCTGCTGCCCATGTTCTTCGGACTGGACGGTGTGCTGTATTCCATGCCGGTTTCGGATTTGCTGACCTTCCTTGTGGCGCTGGTTCTGATTGTCGGCACTTATCGGGAATTGAATCAAGGAGGAAAAACCCTATGAAAAACAGAATTGTTACCATCAGCCGGGAATTTGGCAGCGGCGGACGCACCATCGGAAAGATGGTGGCCGAAAGCCTGAACATCCCCTGCTATGACGCGGAGATTATCCACAAAATTGCCCAGGAGAGCGGCTTCAGCGAGGGATACATTCGGGAAGCCGGGGAATACACCCCCGGCGGCGTGCTGGACAACCTTTTCTCCAACCGTGCCTATGGGCCTACCAACGAGGACTATCTGTGGAAGATCCAGTACAATCTCATCACAGAGCTTGCCCAAAAGGAAGCCTGTGTCATCGTAGGCCGCTGCGCGGATTATATTCTCCGGGACACGTCAGACTGTCTGAAGGTCTTTATCCATGCGGACATGGATTTCCGTGGGAAACGGATTGTAGAGGTGTATGCACATTATAAAAAACCGATTGTCGCATAAAACCATTTGGTTTTATGCGACAATCGGATAAGCGGCTATTTCACAGTTTTTTCCCGCCACTTCTGGTTGGCGGAGGCAGTGAATTGATTGCGCAGGGTGATGGAACCATCGTCGTTGAGGATAAACCAGAGCATATCCGAATCCAAGGGGCGCAGACCGCCTGTTGCCTGGATTTCCAGAACCTGCTTGGCTATGGCATAGGTTCCGGCGGTATAGAGGGCGGCTTCGTCATAGCCCTGCCACTGATTCGGGCGGGCGATTTCGTCCAGCAGACTCTGCCCATAACCGTTGGCGCGATCTTCGGAGCGGTTGATAGCCACCCACATAATGACGGTCTTTACATTATCGGATCGTCCGCTACCCACGGTGTCTGCCAGCCGGGCCAGGGCAGCAGCCTCCGGAATCACCGCTTCCTCCGTGGGGGCGGTGTCTTCCATCGGTAAGGTTTCCACTGCGGTAATCTCCGGAATGGTTTCCACAGGTGCTTTCTCCGCCCGCTTTCCCGGAAGAAGAGCCAAAATAAGTAGCAGCAGAATCAGCGGTGACCAAAGCCGGATGTCGTAATACCACCGCACATCCGCCCCCAGATGGAGCAGGAAGGATGGAATGGGAATGGCATTCTTTTTTTGCGGTTTTCTCTTTCGGGGCTCGATTTTCAGTTCTGTTTCGGATTCTGTTTGAACCTCAGGGTTGGATTCCATGTTCTGCATAGGATCCATGCTATCATCTCCTTCTGTTTTCGCCGTGGGTTTCCAATATCGGCGAATTCCTCCTAACATCATAATAATATGACATCGCGAAATAAGACGTCGAATTTTCTGATGAGAAGGGGAATTCTCTAATTTGAAAATATAATAACATATTCCATTAAAAAAGTCAATTTTTTCGTACTTTTCCGTTATTATGTTAACTTTTTGAT
>CAYYGF010000007.1:0-23320 GCA_964471315.1 uncultured Oscillospiraceae bacterium
CCCGGATGTGGTCGGTGATGACCCGCAGGGACACGTCCATCTTCACGCTCTGGCCGTAGGAGGCGCCGGTCAGCTCCGTGACCTTGTGGGTGATGTTCATGACGGTATCCACATCGAACAGGGAGTCCACGTCCTGGCAAACCACCGCCAGACGCTCCAGGCCCATGCCGGTGTCGATGTTCTTCTGAGCCAACTCGGTGTAGTTGCCCTGGCCGTCGTTGTTGAACTGGGAGAATACGTTGTTCCAGACCTCCATGTAGCGGTCGCAGTCGCAGCCCACGGTGCAGCCGGGCTTGCCGCAGCCGTACTTTTCGCCCCGGTCGTAGTAAATTTCAGAGCAGGGGCCGCAGGGGCCGGAGCCGTGCTCCCAGAAGTTATCGGACTTTCCGAAACGGAAGATCTTCTCCGCGGGCACCCCCACTTCTTTATTCCAGATCTCGAAAGCCTCGTCATCGTTTTCGTAGATGGAGGGGTACAGGCGGTTTTCGTCCAGGCCCACCACCTTGGTTAGGAACTCCCAGCTCCAGGTGATGGCTTCCCGCTTGAAGTAGTCACCGAAGGAGAAGTTGCCCAGCATCTCAAAATAGGTGCCGTGACGGGCAGTTTTGCCGATGTTCTCGATATCGCCGGTGCGGATGCACTTCTGGCAGGTGCAGACCCGGTGACGGGGAGGCTCTACCTCACCGGTGAAGTAGGGCTTCATAGGCGCCATGCCGGAGTTGATCAGCAGCAAGGACGCGTCGTTCTGAGGAATCAGGGAAAAGCTGGGCAGGCGCAGATGGCCCTTGCTTTCAAAGAAGGACAGGAACATCTCGCGCAGTTCGTTTACGCCGTAGGGCTTGGGATTCATGATTTCTACCTCCAAAGAATAATTCTTCTGTTCACAGATGCCATGCAAAGAAAAAGCCGCCCCCAATTCATAGGGGCGACATGATAATCGCGGTACCACCCTAATTCATTCCAAAACGGAATATCTTAGATGCTCTGTAACGGGAGCCCCCGTCCCGGTCATCCCGGGCAACGCAGGAAATGGCGCGCAGAAGAAAGCCGAGGGGCTTGCACCGTTCCCCTCTCGCTGAAATGGCTTTGAAAACTGCTTGGTTTCCGCAATGTCTTTGCATATCCTTAGTATTTTAACACAAACATTGGAAATGTCAATGACTTTTCCATTATTTTTCGGTTTTTTTCAGCTGCGGAATATACCAGAAGGGCTCGTCCGTCTCCGGATCCCAAGGGCGGATTACCCGCTTTGCCGCGTTGGGCAGCTTGGGCAGCTTCTCTCCGGGAAAAACGATCATTTCCACTTCCAAACCGCATTCGCCCTTGTTCAGCCGGCAGTCCAAAATACTTGTCCAGCTTTGCAGCTCCTGGCCCAGCCTTAGTAGATCCGGATCTGCGGTTTTGCCCGGTGCAAAATCCAGCAGACGAACGGCTTGACACCCACAAGGGCACGGCTCGGTTTCCATACGGGCAAATTCTCCCAGAGGACACCGCAGCTGCGGCTGGGCCTTGGGATAGAGAACTATTTCCCCCAGCTCCCCGGGAGGCAGCGGGTCTCCCCTGTCGTCCACAATGTCCACGCCGTATTCCGCGTCCCGCAGATGAACGCCCCAGCTTTTCCCGCAGGCAAAGCCCGCCACAACACTGCTGACGCCAAGACTAAAGCAGCCGCCCATCTCACAGTCAAAGCCCTCTACGATTCCA
Organism: uncultured Oscillospiraceae bacterium; assembly: GCA_964471315.1. Classification (GTDB taxonomy): domain Bacteria; phylum Bacillota; class Clostridia; order Oscillospirales; family Oscillospiraceae; genus Faecousia. The sequence goes on from CAYYGF010000007.1 coordinate 1,705, forward strand.
TCGATCATCCAGTCCAGGCAAGGATACCCGGACGTGACCACTTTCCGGATATACAAGGGAATCCCCGCAGCCTTTTTCAGCTTGGTCAAGCCAAGGGCAATCAAGGGTGCGCCAATAAAAACACTGGCCTTGGAGGTAAACGCCTGCCGCAGCAGGGTGCTCCAGCGCCGATCCGGCCCCCATACAATGGCAATCGCGCCACAGCGATTGACCGCCTGCTCCATGAGCCAGCTTAAGCCGCCATTTTTGTGATCTTGAAAGCAAATCAGTACCTTTTCCCGTTTTCTAAGGAAACGGCCCAAATGCTCCTGTAAATAGGCAATGCTTTGCTCCACACGTTCCGGCTCCATGCTGTATGCAATGAGTTTTTCCATTGCCGACTGAGCCATACCCATTCCCTCCCATTATCTATTGTTAATATTATACACATCTGTACCGGAAAATGCAAGTCTTCTTTTCACATTTCTCACAAGAAATTGAGGGCCACAACCTTTTGTGGCCCTCCGCTTATATTCTTTGGATCCATTTTCCCAGCATGGGCAGATTCGGCTCAAACCGGATGCCATACCAATGTGCCGGTTCCCGAGCAGTGGTTTCGATGCATTGCAGGGTAAAGTCCGCCGCTATCTTTACCGCCGCCTGGATTTCCTGTCCCTGCATCAGCGCGCCTGTAAAACAGGCGGCAAAAATATCCCCAGTACCACTGTAGCCCTTATCCACCCGGCGGTGGCAGTAATGGCTGAATTTCTTTCCCTGCCGAACCAGGACGCCGGTTTCCTCCGGCGTATTCCCAACCCCTGTCAAAATGACGCAGTCATTGTCAAAGCCGGAAAGCCAGCGCTTCAGCTCTGGAATGTCCGGTTTTTCCGGGTGCTCCACACCGCAAAGCAGAGCCGCCTCTGTCACATTGGGTAGAAGAATGTGGGCTTTTTCGCACAGCGTTCTCATAGCCCGGACATAGGCTTCGTCAAAACCGGAATAGAGTCTGCCGTTGTCTGCCATGGCCGGATCCACAATCCCTATGCCCCCGGTGGCCAGCAGCGTCTCCAGAATTTCCCCCGCTGTTTCCACCGCCGAAAGGCTCCCCAGATATCCGACCAAAACAGCGTCAAAGGAAATGCCGCAATCCCGCCAATGCTGTACCATTCCCGGCAGCGCGTCGTCAAAGTGAACAATCCGGGGCTGTCCAAAGCCGCCGGTGTGGGTGGACAGCAGGGCCGTAGGCAATATGCAGGTCTCGTGGCCACAGGCAGACAGAATGGGCAGTGCCACTGTCATGGAGCACTGGCCCACGCAGGAAATATCCTGAATCGTCAAAATCCGTTTGTATGCCATTCAGTCCTCCACATCTCTGTCCAGACCCAGCTCCCGGGGCAAAAATCTGGGGCATACCGCCTCTGTCGTCACGATGACGGAAGCCGCCAGCATGGCGCCGATCTCACAAGCCTGGCCCATCGTCTTTCCATAGGTCAGGCCGATGGCAGCGCCGGCACAGAAGGAGTCTCCCGCGCCGGTGGTATCCTTGACCTCCACCCGTCTTGCCGGACAGTAGCCCTTCTCCCCACTTAGATTGGCATATACCGCGCCGTCACCACCCATTGTGACGATCATGCCGGGAATCTGCGCGGCACGCACCTTACCCGCCAGAATCTCCGCCATTTCCTCCGGGGTCTTCCGGGAAAAATCGTCGAAGAACAACATTTCCGCCTCCTGCAAATTGCACACCAGGCAGTCCGTGGACTTTAAAAAATCCCGCCGCTCCAGGGCAATGCTCATATTCCCCACCACCGCGTAGACATGCTTGCCATGCTTTTTGGCCAGCTTAAAGACACGCTTGATGATTTCCTTATCCAAATCAATCTCCACAATGACGCTGTCCGCGTTGGCGAAGATTTCATCCCCCTGGCTGTCCAGAATCTCCACAATGGGCGACATATCCGGCCGCTTGGAAATCGACGCAGCCACGTCCCCATCGTTGTCAAACACCGCAAGCCAGGTGCCCATACCATCCCGGGTCTTTCGGATATAGTGGGTATCCACCTTGTGATTGTTCAGCTTTTTCAGCACATCTTCCGCATCGCCGCTCTCGTCTACCAGGCTGACCAGCGTTGGCCGCAGCTCACAGTTGGCGATATCCTCCGCTACATTTCGCCCCACACCGCCGTGGATCCGCTCCACCCTGCCCACGTTGCGGCCCGTGGGAATGAACGCCGCCTCCGGGTATCCCTTGATATCCACAAAGATCATGCCAATGACCACAATGCCCATGGTTTGTCCCCCCGCTTTTTTGGGATTATTATACCACAGCCCTGTCAAATTGCAAGAAAAGCCTTGCGTAATCTCCCAAAATCGATTACAATTTCGTTGTGGCAGCAAATTCTCACTTTATTTTGTACAATGGAGGTTTTTACAATGTCAAGCAATGTACGGCCCGAATCCATGGAGCGTATCACGACCCTGCAGCTGGCCCAGAAGTTCATCGACGAGCAGATCGCCGAGATCCGCGCCCAGGTTGGGGATAGAAAGGTGCTTCTGGCTCTGTCCGGCGGCGTGGATTCCAGCGTGGTAGCGGCTCTGCTGATCAAGGCCATCGGCAAGCAGTTGGTTTGTGTGCATGTCAATCACGGCCTGCTGCGTAAGGGTGAGCCGGAGCAGGTAGTCAAGGTGTTCCGGGATCAGATGGACGCGAATCTGATCTATGTGGACGCGGTCGATCGGTTCCTTAATAAGCTGGCCGGTGTCTCTGATCCGGAAACCAAGCGCAAGATCATCGGCAAAGAGTTCATTGAAGTATTCAACGACGAGGCGAAGAAGCTGGAGGGCATTGATTTTCTGGCGCAAGGCACGATTTATCCCGACATTCTGGAGTCCCACGGCGTCAAGGCCCACCACAATGTAGGCGGCCTGCCCGAGGGCATGAAATTCGAGCTGGTGGAGCCTGTGAAGCTGCTGTTCAAGGACGAGGTTCGCGTTGTGGGCGAAGCCCTGGGACTGCCCCATGGCATGGTCTACCGTCAACCCTTCCCCGGCCCCGGATTGGGCGTTCGGTGTCTCGGCGCCATTACCCGGGATCGTCTGGAAGCCCTGCGGGAGGCCGACGCCATTCTGCGGGAAGAATTCGACAAGAACGGCTTGGCCGGAAAGGTTTGGCAGTACTTCATCGCGATTCCCGACATGAAGAGCGTGGGCGTGCGAGACGGCAAGCGCTATGAAGGCTGGCCCGCCATCATCCGCGCCGTAAACACCACCGACGCCATGACCGCCACCATTGAGGAAATCCCCTATCCCCTGCTGCACCATATCACCGATCGCATCACCCACGAGGTAGAAGGCATCAACCGCGTCCTGCTGGATCTGACGCCGAAGCCGACTGGGACGATTGAGTGGGAATAAGCTTTTTAACAAAAAAGTGCTGTATTTGCAACGGTTTTTGGGATGATGTCGGGTGTTCTGACAACACTTTGACAACACTTTCTCTGTAGTGACCGTTATCAAATCGTTATCAATCAAAAAGGCTCTGCCGCACATGGCAGAGCCTTTCTTTTATTCCAGAGACAGTTTTTGTGTCAATTCTAATAGATATCGAATGTTGTCAAGAACCGTTTGTCTTGCTCTACCCTCTTCAATCTTCTTAATTCAGAAGTGAGTTCTGTAAGGTACTCGATGATATTCTTCTGGATGCGAAGATTGGGACGAATCTCAATCTTTTCGTCCAACAGTCGTTTGACGATGAAGTCCTGTTTGAACATTCCTGAAGTTTTGACCTGCATATCCAGTCGAAATGCTTCTTCTGGCGAAACCCGGAATGCTACAGTTTTACAACGCCAGTGACCTTTCGGGTCCTTGTTTTTCACCGACATATCCCCTACCCCCTTTCATCATCTCACTCAATTGATCCGCAATGATCTCGTCTTTATTAGAATAGCGATGAGAGTAGATCATTGTTATATCAGGTGATTTGTGGCCTGCTCTCTTTGCTATATCCATCACGGAGGCGCAACTGACATAATTCATAAGTAGCATTATAGCAGAAAGTTTTGCCTTTGGAAATACCCGCCAGAGAAGAAAAATGGGTAGTTTTTTTCTGACTGGCAAAAAAAGTCATTGCAAGGCAGTGCGCACACTGCCTCGCAATGACAGATTTGGTGGGAAATTATCTGTTGAGAAAGCGTCCCAGGTCTCTGCGATTGGTGACCTCCACCTTTAGATAGATACTCGACAGGTGGGCTTTCACGGTATTGACGGAAATGTGCAGATACTCGGCAATCTCCTGATTGCTCTTGCCCCGGGCGGCCATCATGGCCAGGGAAAACTCATAGGGCGTCAAGCGATCCGTCACCTTGTTCACGGAATCCGGGTTGTGAATCTTCATCCAACCCCGGGAGAAGGCCATGACCTTCTCCGAGATCCGGTGGTACTGCTGGGGCTGCGCGCCCCGGATGAACTTTTCAATCTGCCCCTGCAGCATGCCATGATGCTCCGCAAAGGGCTGAATGTAATCCTCCGTCTGGGCAATCTGCCAGGCCCGGTGGAAAAAATCCTCCGCCATGTCCGCGTCATGCAGGTTGGCCGCCACCATGGAACCAACCAGATTCAGATATACGCACACCGACGGAAACCGCCCCGCCGCCATCATCAGCGCCGATTGGGCGACACCCAGGGCCTGCTGATACCGCTTTTGCAGATACAGCGCGTGGGCGATGGCGTACAGCAAGTACAGCCGCGTTCCCTCGGGCAGCAGGGCGGTGTGTGCATCCCGTACGGGCGCAATCTCCCCGTCCGTGTGGAAAAACACAGCCAAAAGGTAGCGCAGCGCATCATAAACCGCCGCCATCTGAATGTCCTCGGGCTGCTGCGCCGCCTGGAGAAGCGCCGTCAAATCCGCCCGAAACAGCTCCGTGTTACCAAGGCCCACATTGGCCATGCTGTGCAGAAGCAGCGCGGAGGCGCGAATCTCCGGGCAGGGGCTATTCAAGAAGCGCTGGCTCTCATCGGCAGCGCTGTCGTATCTGCCTTGAAAATAATGATGGGCTGCCAGGGCAACCGTCCGCTCTTCTTCATCCGAAAGCGATCCGATCATGGTTTCCGCCGGGATCCGGGTGTAGGGCTGCCAGATGGGCATAAAGGTCTTTTGCGTCCGATTCATTTCCTGTTCCTCTCCTGGGTTTGACCGTTTCCTTTGCAAACAGTTTACCATGTTCTGACGGCAGTGTCAAGAAAGTGTCCGGCGCATCGGGAACGGGACGTTTTCTATGGTGTATCCCTATGATAGCTTGCGCGCAAAAGCTCGCGCATAGCCGAAATATCGTCCTGGGATACCGGTTCCCCTCCAAAGCAGCTGCGATACAGCTTTTCCACAGTGGGCCGCAGCAAGCGGGCAGCCTTCGGGCTACGCTGCAGGAATTCCGTCTCACAAAATAAAAGGAATTCCTCCGACTGACTGCTTGCATCCTGGGGAAGCCCAAGTCTGCGCATTCGGGAATACAACGCTTGAAACACAAAAAGCAACCGCTGCTGCGGGGCGTATCTGCGAAAAGGATCGTACCCAAAGGCTCTGCAAAACGCGCTTCCGAACAGGTAAACTCCGGCGATCATCAAAATCGCCAGCACAAGATACAGCAAAGCCGTAATGATCTGCTCTAGCGAATACGCCTTGATCGTTCGTCTGCCAAATCCGGCGCCTTCGCTATCCGCATCCAAAGCGTCAGCCAGCGTCTCCTGGGTGCTTTGCTTTTCTTCCGTCTCGTCCACGAATGCTTCTATTTTCTCGCCGCCAGGGCCAACCTCCTCATAGGTTCCGATCACGCCCGGGGTCATATCCTCGGGCGTCCACCCGATCCCCGGGACATAGATCTCTGCCCAGGCCTGGGCATTATCTCCCTGGACGGTGGCGGTATAGGTGCCATCGGCCTGGGGGGAGAACAACGACACCGGAACCTCATAGCCCACCACATATCTTGCCGGGATGCCAAACATGCGGTACAGCACCACCGCGGCTGACCCAAAGTGAACACTGTTGCCCGTTTTGGATTCCAGCAGGAAGTACGCCAGCGCATCCTTTCCCTCAGGCACAGCCTCCGGAGTCAACTGATATTGATAATTCTCCGCCAGGTATTGCCGGATCCAGGCGGTGATCTCCTCCCGATTTTGACCGGCGCTCCAGCGGTTTCTCTGAATCGCCGCATCCACCGCTTCCTGCAGGGCATCCATGCCGGGACACATGGCTTGATTGTTTGCGGCGCTAAAGGCCCGATAAGATTCCTCCACCCGGTCTAACACGTTTCCGGTGCCTTCCAGCCCATTCCACGCCGACAGCACAGCCTCCATATCCTCCCGGAAAAAGAAATAGAACCTGTCCTCCTGCTCAGACTGTCCCGCAACCGCCCCATCTCCGGAATGGACTTGGTAATAGTCATTCAGATACGTGCCATAGGGAAGATAGGTATACGCACCATTGGCATTTCTTCTCTCCACCAACAGCTGAGCCGGCTCTATCGCGAAAGCCGACATTGCCGAAGCCACTTCACGATCCTCTGACTGCCCCTGTGCCAGCGCGTAAGCCGTCCGAAGAAAGGGAAGATTTTGGATATACAGTCTTGGCGAGCCCTCTGTATTCCAGTTGATCGCCGCACCGTCGAAGGTTGTGCCGTAATGGTTCTCCCATCTGCCGTTTTCATAGACCGTACCGATATACCCCTTCAAGAAGATGGCTTCCTTCGGCTTTGTATTCAGCGTCAGCTTTAAATCCTCCACGCCCTCCAGCAGATATCCCCCATCGCTGTCAACCGCGCCGTCCTGCACGCCGCCGCCAACGGTCTGCATACGCAGATTCCACTGGCCGGCGCTGTAATCCGGCAAAAGCTTCATCACCTTTGTCAAAAAGCTGCTCTGTATTTCCAAAGAGAGCTGCTGGGCGGGTTTTAGGGAAACGGACAACAGTGGGCGTACCAAGAAAAACCCCGGAATGGACAGAATGAGAAAGGCGCTCAGCATAATGGCAGTGCTTTTTTTCTGGATTGCTTGAAAACGCAGTTGGTTTGCCTTTTGTAACTGCGGATTCTCGCCGCCCCACATGCGGTGCTGCCGTTTTGGCTTTGAAAACGCCATGGAAAGTACGATTCCCAGCAGGACGAGAAACAGTGCCGCCGTATGATTTGCCGCCCCGCACAACACAAGCAGAGAAAGCACAGGAAACAGAAGAAGATCGGACCTCAAAAGAGAATTCTTCTGAAACAGGGACACCCCAAACCAGAGCATAGCCGGTATGGCTGCGAGTATCAAAAAGATCTCTGCCGCGCCATTACCTACAACCGCCGCGGGAGCGTTCTGCTCGCCGTAATATGTCCGCTTCAAGGTTTCCGCCACCAGATCGCCGAACTGCCGCAACCCTCCGAAAAAGGGCTCCTGGCAGAGAAACAGCAGCAGAAGATACAGAAGCAGGATTGCCATCCCCATGGGCAGCTTATGGCGCAGACACCATGGACTGTGAAACAGGGCGGTCACCCCCAGGCACAGAAGGAACACGGCGGGATAAAACCACAAGGAGACCGGAACGGAGAAACCGGTTGTCGCCAGCATCAGCAATCCGCTCATCAAGCAGAACAGCAGCAGACTGTCTGCCGCAAACCAGACAAGGCGATGGGGTTTGGGTATCCGCGCCGGTTGAAAAAAGCGGTCGGAAACAGCGAGACCCGATGGTTCATCCCGGCATTTTTGAACGGATAAGATTGCCCTGTAGGTCGATTTCGATGCAGGTGTCTTTCGTTTCATCTAAATATATCTCCTTCAGAAGGGGGGAATCCGCTCTTGGAAGGAAGGAATCCGTCCGCAAAAGCCCGCACAGCATTTCCTGCAAGCTCACATCATCGGATACACAGCTGCACACCACCGTGCTGCCAAGGCTGTCGATCCAAAGCACCATGTGCCGCTTTTCCATTTTCAGCAGCATTGCCGATGTGGCGGCAACGGTTTCCACGAAATGATCCCAAGCCTGGGGATTCTGACGAACCTTTGGCAAATGGGGGGATTCCTGTAGATTCAAATAAACCCAAGTCAGTTCCTCGGCTGGATCCATCATTTCCTTCACCATCAGCTCGTTCAGCCGGGCGGAAAGCTTCCAATGCACCAGCTTCAGCGAGTCACCTTCCCGATAGCTGCGGATCTGCGCCACATCCACGGCGTGATTTCCCCGATTCTCTTTATCCCCATCCATGTCAGCCAAAAGGCCTTGCGCATCCGGAAGCTCCTGTTCTGCTTGCGGAACCTCCGGCAGAATGTACAGAACAGCTTTTTCTGTGCCGTCAATGGGGCAACGTCGCTGAAAAGCGCCGATAAAATCCGTAATGACCAACCGGTCAGGCCGGATCTCCAGGCAGCCGCAATGGCTGCCATCCAATTGAAAACACAATCTCCCCTGTTCTTCCCCATCCAGCATGAGTTTTCCCTGGAGCAGCAGCGCATCCTTTTCCGGGAACACCCGCACCGCAAGCCGCACCATTAGCTGGGGGATTGGAAACCGGCTGGTATTGTTCAGTTCCGCGCAGATTTGAAAGGATTCTCCCCGAAGCACCTGGGTTTCCGGGAGGATCACACGAACCTTCACCTTTTGAGACAGCCAACGTACCTGGCAGAAAGCCGCCAGATACAGCATCAGCGCAAATCCCAGCAGGAAATACACGAACTCGTTTTTCAGCGACACTGCCAGGACGAAGGTGATTCCCAGTAGCGCAAGAGGCTTCCACCATTTAACCACGGAACCGCATCCTCTCCGGCAAGGGAGCCTCCACACGCGCCAAAATCTGCTTCAAAATATCCTCCGCCTTCCAGCGGTTCCGTTTTGCCTCCGAGGACAGGCGCAGGCGGTGAACGGCTATGTACGGAAACATATCGGAAACATCCTTCGGGATCACATAATTTCTCCCTTGCACATAGGCGTTGGCTCTTGCGATGGATGATAGCGCCAGAGTACCCCGGGGACTGAGTCCCAGTTCGACGCCCGGATGACGCCGGGTTTCGGTGCTCAGATTGACAATGTATTGATAAATCGGGTCGGAAATCATCACCTGCCGCACTTGTGCCTGCATCTGTAAAAGCTCCTGCTTGTTGGTGACCGGACGGATGGATTGCAGCGGACTTCTCAACGCCTGGTTTTTCAAAATCGTGATCTCATCATCCCTGCTGGGATACCCCATCACAACACAGACCTGGAACCGATCCAGCTGAGATTCCGGCAGCATCTGGGTACCGGTATAGCCGATGGGGTTTTCCGTGGCAATGACCACAAAGGGAGCGGGCACCGGACGGGTAACGCCGTCCACCGTGACCGCGTTTTCCTCCATAACCTCCAGCAGAGCGGACTGGGTCTTGGGGGAGGTTCGGTTAATTTCGTCCGCCAGGAACAAGTTGCACATAATGGCGCCGGGCTGGTATATAAACTGCTCCTGCTCCTTCTGGTACATTGTAAAACCGGTAATATCCGAAGGCAGAACATCCGGCGTAAACTGAATACGCTTCTGTTCCAACCCCATTGCCTTGGCAAAGGCCAGTGCCAGCGTCGTTTTTCCCACGCCAGGGATATCCTCGATCAACACATGGCCGCCGGACAGAATCGCGCACAGGATGATGCGGATGCATTCGGGCTTGCCAATGATTGCTTTGGAAACCTCCTGGATGATTCCAGCGGCTTTTTCATTCTGATTCATGGATGCTGTCTCCTCCTATTGTCTGGCGGCCATATACTAGCGTTTCTTTTTGGTAGTCCGGAAATCACGGATGGTCAAAACCGTCAGCCAGATGCCAATCAGCGCAACCAGCGCAGCGGCTATCCACGCGACTACCTTCATTTTGTCCTCCGCCAGAATGACAAAATTGGACAGAACCGAACCGTATTCCCTGCCATCGGGCTGTATGGTTGCTGGATCGACCATGACCGTTTCCCTTGTTCCGTCGGCATTGACCAGAGTGACCGCTCTGGGCGCGGAATCATAGCTTTCTTCATTGTCTTGAAGGATTTCTTCCTCAGAGGGCTTCTCCTCCTGGCAAAGCTCGGCAAATACCACATAACGCTGGTAGTTCTGCCCATAGGGATGGCATGTCATCAAGGAAATCAAGGTTCTCCCCTGCTGAATCTTGCACCAGGTATTGTCCTCCGGCGTGACAATCCGAATTTCGCACACCCGGTAGACCAGTGTCCGCCAAGGCGTTGTGATGTAGATGGGGTCGTCCATCTGAAGCTTCTGGATCTCCCGGAACATCGGTGCGCCCCGCCAACCCCGATGCCCGGCAATGGCCGCGTTTTCGCTTTCCTGGCCCAGCGGCAGAGAGGTCATGCCAAAAATCGCCGCGCCCTTGGCCATATTTTCGGAGTTGGCGCCCAGATACAGCCCCAGTTCGATTTCCATCCGGGGAATCTGAATGGTTCCGATGATATTTTCGGAGGAGCCATAGTCCAGGGCGTTGAGGGCGAATTGCTCCACATCGGCCCGGTGCAACATGGCATCCTGTCCCCCGCCGAGCAGCGACGCGTTGTAGTCTTTTGCTGCCTGGTAGAATGCGTCCTGAGGCTCCTGCGGCATCTGTGGCAGCGTTTCCGTTGCGCCGTCAGGAAGCTCCGCTTTTTCAACGCCTTGGTAAAAGGAGTCCACCACCTGTTCTTGAACCATTTCTTCCCTGGCTCCCAGGAGGAATGGGCCGGCCATCAAGCCAAGGCCGGCCAGCATGATGAAAAAACCGATCCATTGCCGAACACGCCGCGCCACTTAATCATCCTCCCTCTGTTCTTGCAAGCGTTTCAAGAGCGCCAGCATCAGCAGTGCCTCGATGCCCATGGCGATCATGGCGGCAAGCGCCAGCCAGGGCCATATCTCCACCAGACGGCGGACTGCCGTACCGGTGTGGACACTCCGGTACAAATCGCTGGAGCCGGAAGCTTCCTCCCCCTCGTATTCCACCCGGGTGCCGCGAACCAGCAGCCGGTGGGAATTGATGCCGATGGGCGTGCAGGTGACCAGGGTGCAAAGATCCTCCCCTTCGACGATTTCCAGCGCCTCCACTTGATCCGGCTCCACCACCAGCACCTGATCCACTTGATAAGCCAGCACCTCATCGAGAACGTGCAGATAAAACCGATCCCCCACCTCCAGCTTGTCCAGATTGGTAAACAGCTCCGCCTCCGCAAGCCCCCGGTGGCCGGATAGGGCACTGTGGGTGCTTTCGCCGCCCAGGGGATAGCTGGTTTCCGACAGATGGCCGATTCCGTGGGTAAGGACATCATAGCCGGTGCCCTCATAAATGGGCAGGTTCACATCAATTTTGGGAATGGTGATATAACCCAGGGCATCGCCAAGCTGGATGAGGTCGATATAGCTGTCCTGGACAGCGCCCTCGCCCTGGGCGTTTTTTCCAACCACACGCTCAAGCTGGTCGTTGTATGCTTTCGCCGCCTCCTTGATGGCGTCGATGTCCTCTCTGCCCAGGGAACGGACGGAGGCATTGTATTCCTGAACCGCCACAGAAGCATTCCGGTTCGCCAAAGCGTTGCTGACGAAGGGATAGGAAAACACGGCCGCGCCGGTTAGAATCATCAGAACCGCGAAGAAAACCACAATTTGTCTGGATTTTGTCATAGAAAGCTCCTTTGCCTGTCTCCCTTTCCGCAAGGAAGACGCGATTGCTTACCCTGCGCCCGAATGGAATCATACCACTTGTTTGACGGAATATCCATAGAAGGAAATGCGCATCGGGCTGACGCAGCAACGGCATGCATGGCCTGGCGGAATCAGCCCGTTACGCATTTCTTGATTATGGGATTGCCCCATCGTCGGAAAACGGGCACGGCACATGGTACCGTGCCCGTTTCGGCATTTCGGCAAAGCCCCGATTGCGCAGACGCCTTTGAGACGTCCCCATTTACAACCATCCAGGATCAGCGGATTTTCTTCTTGCGTCCGCCAAAAATCAGCGCCGCGCCGCCGGCGATCAAAACAATGCCGACTGTGCAGAACAGCAGATAGCCCATGCCGCCGGTCTGTGGCAGGACGAAGCCCTTTTTGTTGATGATGGTGCTGGTGCCCATGGCATTGGTTACATCAAAGGCCGTAGAACCATAGTTCTTAACGATTTTACCATTCTCTGTAAATCCCCTGCCAGGCGTCCACGTTGTTGTCTCCGTGACATTCACTCGAATGGCAAATGGCGCACTTAAGAGGTTATACCCTTCAATGGTCTTTGTTTCTTTTAGGTAATAGGTACCGTTTTCCAGGCCTTGAATGAGGATGGTGCCATCGCTCTTCGTGGTTAGGGTATCAGTCGTACCTGTAGTTTCCCCAGCCAACGCCAGACGGTACACGCCATCCTCCACCTTCACCACATTTAGGACGTGCTCCTGTGTTGTGGCAGACTTTTGGGAATCCAGCAGTTTAAACTGTACGTTACCGATCTCGTTTCCAGTCTTTACACTGTCCTTGTACTTTGCGATCTGGAACTGATAGGTATACACACTGGCTTCCTCTGTGATTGCATAAGTCGAAGTATCTGTATTTCCAATATACTTGGAATAGGTCAAGGTAGCGGTGTTGCCGTTGCCATCGCCTGCGATCACAGCTTTGGCATTCATATGCGCCTTATACACAATCTGAATTGTCTTCCCCTTCACTTCTGCTTTACCAGTATCAGTAAACGTCAGTATAAATCCCTGTCCGTTTGGTGCCCCAGCAGGAATCGATCCAAAATTCAATGTGTAGTTTTCTGTTGTCAACGAATTGCCATCGCAAATAACCTGGTAATCAGCGTTAGTGGTACTGTCAGTAATTCCAGCTTGCGGCACATCCTTGATTTCGAACGTACCGAGTTCGGCAACATTATTGGGAACATAAACGGTCAAGCGATAGGTAATCTCATCATCCAGACGGTACTGCTCGTCCGTTTTCCATGTATCTCCACCGTTTTCCTTAACATGCTTGAACAGAGAGGGAAGCTCGTTGCGCAGGGTGATGGACAGCTTAGTAGTATCCGTTGAATCGTCATGAGCTGTGACACCAGTATTCTTATTCTGGCATTCCCCCGTAGTATCCGTATTCCAGATAATCTTGTTATTTGTGTTCACCTTAAAGTACAGGGGTGTTTGGTTCACAATATAGCCGTTTGGAGCGGAAACCTCAACCAGCTTATACTGGGTGCCATACAGGCCGGAGGGAAGATTCGCCAAGGTCAGCTTGCCATCCACATCAGTTGTGAAGGTCAGCGTTTGTTCACTGCCGCTGTTATTTACTGTCTTTGTTACATCGGTCCAAATGATCTCATTATTCTCATTTTTCGGTAAGGCTAAATCACTTCCTGTACTCTGGAATTCTGCTTTACTCAGTTGGAATGTAACATCTTTCAATTTAGCGCCGTTTTGATCCTGCTTGGTCAGTTCCACAGTACCCGTGGATGCATGGTTCTTGGGGTAGACATGAACATCATACATCCATGATTTGTTATCATTGTTGCTGCTGGTTTCTGTATTGACCATCGGAATGGAAATTAAGCAGGGTTCCGCCAGCGGGGTGGTAATCTGATCGGGGGCAGTTACTTCTTTTAGGACATAGATGCCCACAGCCAAATTTGGAAATGCACAAACACCATTCACATCGGTGGTGGCACTAACGGACACTGCCGTAACTGGCGCATTGTCATAGGTAGCCGTACCATCAGTCTCATTATATTGGAACTTTCTCACATCGTAGGTAGTCGTACTCGTACCATTGTAGTATTCCAAAACTTTAGTCGCATCCGCGATCTTGAACAGCTTAAACGTAGCACCCTTCAAAGGCTCATAGGCGTTGTCAACGTTCTTTCCGTCGTTATCCGTACCGGTTGCGTCACCTTTTTTCGCGCTTGCGTTGGCGCTGGCATACTTGGTCACAGTAATGGAGCCTGTTCTCTCAGTCTCAATCAGCGGATTTGGATCGCCCACTGCCGCAGATGCTGCGAATGGAACCACTGTCAGAATCAAGGCAAGCATCAGCAGCAGAGCCGCTATTTTTTTGAAGCCAACTTTTATCATATTTTATTCTTCATTCCCTTCCCAAAACTTCTTCTGCGCGGAAGGCCTTCTTACCCCCCAGAGGGGGGGTAAGAAGGGATGGGGTACAGCAAGCGGATGATCACTCATCGCTTTCCTTTCCGCTCCCCTTTCCGGCGTCTGCCAGACATCTGATAGAGATACAGCACCAACCCCTCCACCAAAGCCGTGAGCCATAGCACCGCTTTTGGCAGCTGCGGCGTGGTGACGCCGGTGGCGGGAAGGGCAAGCCCCTTCTGGTTGATCACGGTCAGCAGCAGGGTATCCCCCTGTCTTGTCAGGATTCCCTCGCTGCCGCCGCTGGCGGTACCGCCGTTGTAGGAAACGGTGTAAGTTTCACTGTTCCGGTCAATCCGGATTTCCAGCGGCGCGCTGAGCAGGTTGTAACCCTGGGCCGTTTTCCGCTCGGTCAGACGGTATTTCCCGTCGGGCAAGCCGGAGAAGGTGGCAATACCGTTCGAAGCCGTAGTCAGCTTTGCCGTATCAACTGTGCCCGGCTTCAAAGTGTGGTTTTCGACCTCCGCTTTTCCATCCTGCAAGCTCACATACTGCCATGCGGTGCCATTCCAATAATCCAGCCGGAATTCCACCCCGGCAAGGAGGGCGTCATCCGAACCTTGCTTGGTGATTTGCAGATCGGAATAGGCCGCATTGGTGACGGACAGGTTGATTTCGCCGGGCTGCCCATCTGCCGGGTTGGTAATGGTGAAATTCTTGGCAGTCCAGGGCGTCCCTGTCAAAGCGGCCAACAAATCTTTTCCCACGGCTGTCTGTGTAACCTTGCCGGACTGGTCGATGGTAAAGGTCAGCGAGCCGGCAATGGGGTTATAGCCCTCCGGGGTCTCGACTTCTTCCAGCTTGTAGGTGCCGGGGGTAAATTCGGTTCCCCTAAAGGTAACTTTACCGGTATCATCCGTAGTCCATTCCCCTTGCTCACCAGTGACCCCCGTCAACACAACCGGATTCCAGTTTTCTCCACTGTCTTGCTTACTCAGCTTCAGTTTGACACCTGCAAGCACAGTATTGTTTGCCTGATCCCGCTTGGTAACCGTCAGCGTGATCTGCTGGTTGGAAACCACCAGGGCGGTAGCATCTCCCTCAGCAAGCTGGAACAGGTCATTCGGACTTGTGATGGTAATGGTGCCGTCCTTCTCTACCTTGAAGGTAATTTGGTGATTTGTTTCCCCGGAATACCGATAGTTGGGATACAGCGTGTGCAAATCCTGCTCTGTCAGGATGTAGGAATTGTCATGCTTCACCAGTTCATACGGAATGGTGATCTTGCCGTTAGCATCCGTTGTCAAGGTAACCACACCATTGACGATTGCATTTCCGGTATATTTATCCCCGAAAGAGGAACCCTCCGCCGGTTTCAGCGTGAACGTAACATCCTTCAAAGGTTGTTTTGTGTCGTAGTCTACCTTCGTCAGAGACAGACCGATCCGCTCATTGCTGATCGTGAAGGTGGTCTGATTCGTTTTATCAAGAACTGCCTCTGTATGACCACCCTCCGTACTCACCAGCTCCGCCGTACCATTCGGCTTCACCGTGAAGGTTACCTTAGCGGTACATTCGTAACCATCCGGGGCCTTGGTTTCCTCCAGCATGTATGTGTGCCCGGCAATGACACGCTCAATGGGAATCATCACTTTTCCGTCCTTGCCGGTTGTGATTCCTGTTTCACTGGATTCGCCGTTCGCCAGCTTATGGTCGCAGTTCTCAGTACACACATCTGTCAAGGTGAACACCGCGCCGGAAAGTTTTGGCCCTAAGTCCTCGCCAACCTTCTCAATGTAAAGTTCGATCGGTTTATCCTGCATAACGACTTCGTCCACGGCTTGATTCTGAACGTGAACCTTGCCATGGCGATCCATGGTGAAGATCACCGGCTCTGCGATTTTATAGCCCTTGGGCGCGGTAGTCTCCACCAGGTGGTAGGTTTTGGGCGTATTCGATGTGTAGTCTGTCGGAAGACCGTAGATGGTGACGGTTCCGTCACTGCCGGAGGTGACAGTGGTAACTGTAGTCGTTGCGGAAACGGAGTCATAGAACTTGACCGGAGTGCAGGCCGTTTCGCCGCAGGCATTTCCCTCATGAACCTCGAATACCGCACCCTCCAGGTGCTTGGCAGTCGCACCCGTATCCGGTGTATCCGTCTTGTGGAAGGTCACCTCGTTCTTGGAGTTGGTCACCGTGCCAATTTCATGGGTGAGAGCATTCTTTTCCACTGTAAATTCATAAACCTTGTCAGACTTTACATAGCCACTCAGTTCGGTCTTCTCCACCAGCCGGTAGCTTCCCCAGTTCAAGCCCACAATCTTGAGCTCTCCCGCGGTTCCGTTTTCCACCTTCCATTGCCACTGATCTTGATCGTCTTGATAGGCTGTGTATGTCTTTCCCGTAGAGACATCCATCGGGTCTTGCAGCAGATAACCATTTTGGATATCTGTACCTGTCCTGGTCAAGGTGTAGACGACATTGTTCAGCGCGGCATCGGTTCCGCTGTCCTTCTTCATCAAGGTCACGGTGCCTTTGCTCCGTTCGTTGGGTACGCCAGGAGTTGCCAACGGTGTAGTTTTTCCATAGCCATAGGGCTGGGACTCATCATCAATCAGCTCAAACGGGAAGGACGGGGGATTGTTGGCGTCCAGATAATAGCCGGTTGCCGCTTTGGTTTCCACTAGAATATACGCGCCCTTGTTGTGGATTTCAATGGAGAGATCACCGTTTTCATCCGTGGTAAAGATGCCCGAACCTTGCGGACTGGTCGCCCCGGTCACATAGGCGTCTGTCACAACAGGCCCTTTCGTCCATATATCTTCGCTGACAGTCGCGTGATAAAGGGTAAACTCGGTATCGGGTATGGCCGCCTTGTTTGCCTCTTCGTCCGCATCATACTTGTGAAGGGTCACGGTGGACTTGTAGGGGAGGTTGACCACATCGTTTTTATCGGCGATGTTGTCTCGCGTTGTGAGGGTGGAAACGGTCTTTGATCCATCCTTATTCTGATCCGCCGCCAGAATGTCCACATAGACATCCTTCTGATAGCCGCCTTTCCGATAATCCACGTAGTTCTGATCGGTGATTTTGACGGTGAAGCTTCTGCCATCGTTGTAGGCATTGTCCGGGGCATAGGTTTCCGTGAACTGATAGCCATTGGTATTCTGTTGCAGGATGATAGGATTGCCAATGACGGAATCCTTGGTGATGCGATTGCCGCCAGCATCGAAAACCAGGCCATTGGGGTTATCGATGGTTTTCCATACCAAATGACCGCTATCGTTGGTAACAGCGGTGCCAAGGACTATGCCCTTGCCATCCAGCGACTTGACTTCAAAAACCGCGCCACGCAGGGCTTGATAGCTGGAGTCCGCATCCCCTACTACCTTCTGCAAATCCACCGGGGCAATGATGGCTTCATCGACCATGGTCAAAACGGTATCCTGGATGGAGGTGCTATCCGACCAGCCGGTTCCGTCCACAGTGGGCGTTCCGCTCCCCGTCCAGACATAGAGCTGGGAAACGACTTGTTCGCCTTTCATGGTGGTGCCGAACAGCTTGAAGTGGATGTCCTTCGCTTCCAGATACCCCACCGGCGCTTGCTTTTCGTGGAGGGTGTAGATGGTGTTTTCTTTCAGCTTACCCGGCTCCAACGTGTACTCGCTACTGCCGGACAATGTTACAAGCGGGGTTCCAGTCGCTCCAACACCCTCGTAGATTTCCAGGACAGCACCGGAAAGCGGTTCGCCGTTTAGGCGCTTCTGGTCGCTGGTTTTGGTGTTGCTCTCAATGTCATTTCGCTTGGCAATGGAGACTACCGTCTTTTCGTTTTTGACGGTGAGGTTCAACGCAGTATGCTCTCCACCATCGTTCTGGACAACCGTAGCGGTTACCAGATCGTTGGAACACTCCACATCCGTGATCTTGTTCTCGGAATTTACCTTGAATGTTACTTTGGTTGCAGGCGTTCGGGTCATGTAATAATCCGGGGCCTGGGTCTCCTCCAGAACATAGGTGCCCTTTTGGGAGATATCGGGCTGAGTCATCGGTGTAACATAATTCCAACCCTCATCGCAGCGATACAGCACACCGCTCGTATCCGTCTTGCATTTGACGGTTTCCACCGGCTGTGCGCCAGGATCTCCATTGTTGATGGAGGTATAGGTCAGCGTAAACCGCGCGCCGGAAAGCGTCGTTGCGCCGATTACACTGTCCACCTTGGTCAGTTGGAGGGTCTTGGGTTCTTTGGTTACCGGGGTATTCTTGATGGTAGCCGAATGCTCGTCAGGATTCTGAGAAACAGGGCCGTCCTCAGTAACCGCAAACACAACCTTAGCATAGTCTTGATAATTCGGCCTTTCGCCAGTGGGCTGATTGGGAATAATTTCAAAGAAAATCTTATCCAACAGCCGATAGGCATCCGATGCACCATGCTCGATCTCCTGGAAGTAGTACTTGCCCACATCCAGACCGTACTTCAAATCGCGGCCTGTGATCAGATTTTGGTATCCGCTTGTTTCAGAAAGCTTGATCTTTCCATCTGCATCAGTAGTCAAGAATTTCCCAGTTTCCAGAACCGGTGTATACACCGCATTACCTGCCGTATCAGTGCCAACCTTATACAGCTCGAAGGAAATGTTCGCTATGGAGGCATTGGTCTCTGCATCGATCTTTTCCAGTCCCACGTCCGTCAAGAACCGGGCCACATCCCGCAGAACCACGATATTATTGACAGAATCCGATTTGTAATAGTTATCATAATCGTTTCCGTCAACTGCCAGAGGATCGTCTTTGCTTTCTGCGTTAGAGGTAATCCTTCCGTCAGCGCCCATGGTAAAGGCAAACGCTTTGGCCTGAATGTTATTCTCCGGGACACTGGATTCCGGTTCGCTGAGGGTGTAGGTCTTGCCGATGTCGAACAGGCCCTTGATGGTCCAACGACCAGTAGCGGAATCGTAGGAGATAGTCGGCACTTTCCCTTCGGCAAAGGCATTCCCACTCTCGTCTTTTGCGGGTGTCGATTCATCTTGATACAGCCGGATGGTGTTCTGTCCGGTTAGGAAGGTATTATTCTCACCTTCCCCACTGAGAACACTAAGCTCCAACCACTTCCCGTCCAACGAAACATTTCTGCCGTACTGGTCAAGCTTATAGAGGGTGACTTGATTCTCGGTGTTTGGCCAATTGTTATTATCCAAGCCTGCAATCGTTGCGAAATTGCTGGAATAGACATTGGACAAATTCTGAGAATCGTTATCCGTGCTTTGTAGCGTAGGAACGGTTGCCGTACGGACTGTGTCATCCAGCTTATAGCCCGGAGGAGCCACTAACTCTTTCAGATAGTAGGTGCCGGATAGCAAGGTGAGTTCATTATTTGTACCCTTGCGGAGATAAGGGATACCATCACTGTTTTTAATAGCAAGGAAGGACGTCTCATTCTCCGCGCCATTCTGCGCCAGCGTGGTCAGAACCATGGTGGCTCTATCCGAAGCCGCCATCATACCCGCCACTTGATTGGTGCAAGCAGCATCCGTGTACACACCAAAGTACGCCTTGGACTCCCCGGTCGCACCCGCATGGGTATCCAGCGCCTCACCATTGGCGCCAGTTTTGGTAAAGTGAATCACGCCGCGGCTTTCCAGATTGTAGGCGGGTGGCTGATTGTCGCTCGATGCAGGAGTACAGCTATCACCAAACGCATGCTTGGGATTCTCAGCGGAGATGTACCTTACATTCAGTGCCAAAACCAAGCTGCCGATTCCACTTGTACTGATCCATGCAGTGCCGTGTTCGCCAGTATCTTTCACAAGTCCCTCGGGGCCGTTTACGCCAACCGTGAAGGTCACACCGTTTTTCCAGACGCTGTAGCCCTGGATGGGGCTGGTTTCCTTCAAGGTATAGGTGCCGGAAATCAGATATTTGTGCTCATTTCCGTAGGTTCCGTCATCATTGCGGGTCAGATTTCCGTTTGCATCCGTCACGACATTGGAAACATAGGGGGTTTTGGAAGTATCGGTGCCGGAATAGATGTTAAATACCACACCTGCCAACTTCTTGTCCCGATCCGCAGTTACACTGGGAGCCAGATAAGCGGCGGCTTTGCTCAGATTGACGAAGCCATACACCATGCGGTTGGTGGCAACGGTTTCGGTTCCGGCAAAGGCAGGACTGTTCCCGTTATCGTACTGATAGGTCACAATGTAGGCGCCGTTGGTGTTATCTGCGACAGCTTTCCCGTTGATCTTGGTCTCCACCGCGCGGTAGGTGATTTGCTTTCCATCCGTGGTGTATTTCGGCAGATCATCCCAAGTATACGATTGGGTAGCATTCGCGGAGGTTGCGGTAAGGGTACAGGTTATTCCCTTTCCTTCCTCGTCCTTCACATCCTCCCAGTCGCCGTCCACAAACACACCGTTTTCACCGAGCTTCTGAACAGACTTTTGAAGCTTAAAGGTAGCCGTAAACCCGGAATCCGTCTTCTCGGCATAGTCGGTATTCTGCCATACCTTTGTCACCTTATAGCTTTGCAGTTCGATGTTGGTGAAGGTGTACTCCGTGTCGTATGTCGCCGGGGTTTCCCTGGCCCCGAACAGACTGGAGATCGCCGTGAACAGATTTACCGAGTTCTGGTTGGTGTCTTTCGAGGAAACCTCAAATTTGTACCCTTTCAACGGATGCTCCACAACTCGATAGACCAACTCTTTGCCGTCCCGGTCACACTGGGGAAGCTTCGTCCAAGTGACACTTTGGTTTTCCACTGTCGAGTCCAGCGTTTTCGTCAAGCACTTATCACTCACGCTATGGCTCAAATTGTCGGGATCGGAGAGTGTCCTTCCGTCATAGCAATGCCAGATGGACTCATCCTTGGTTTTGTACAGCAGTTCAAAGGTCGCGGTGGCAGTCTTGCCATCTTGATGGTGCCAGACTTTCTTCGCCGTAATGGAGGAATAATCTTCTTCCTTCTCGATCAGCTGGTTGGTGATGGTACTTTCGTTCCGGGTGAGGGTCGGATTATAGAAATGGTCAGGGAGCGGATTTTCCTCATCGTATGTCTTACTGGGATCATAGTTTGTAACATAATCCGTTTTATCCTGATAGTTCTGGGCGCCCGCCGGCTTTGTACCGAGACCTGTTTCCGTATCATCCGCGTGCTTCTCCACCGCGCGGAAATACAGGGTATAGTAGGTTCGGCCGTCCTCGCCAACCATTGCCACGGGAAGATCCTGCAACGTCTTCTGCCAGTTTTGCGCCTTCGTGATGGTAAAGGTATAGTCTTTACCATCCTTCTGAACATTCATCCAATCGGAAAGCTCAAACTCTCCTTCGGAACCGCCGTTTTCTTCGGGATTACTTCCTTCTCCGGAAGGGCTGCCTTCTTCGGTGTTGCTCACGCCTTGCTCAATCCCTCGCATTTGCAGGACAAAGGTAAGGCTATCCGGCCGGGAATGGTACAGGTCGTCCTGGTCGTCCAGCCAGTTCTTCTTCACGTACAGAGAAGTGGATTCCAGCTTGTTCTGGATAACCGTTTTCGCATCGTCCTGCGTAGGATAGGAG
>CAYYGF010000008.1:0-23178 GCA_964471315.1 uncultured Oscillospiraceae bacterium
CTGTCGGCCAGTCCGGCTGCGTGTATAACATCTGCGCCACCACCATGGGCGGCTTTGGTGCTATCCTGGCGATGCTGGGTGTTATCGCCTGCCCCATCTCCTCCGGCGACACCGCGTTCCGCAGCGCCCGTTTGACCGTTGCCGACGCGCTGCATCTGGATCAGAAGAGCTACAAGAACCGCTTGATTCTGACTGTCCCGCTGCTGGCCCTGGGCGTCCTGGTTTCTCAGCTGGACTACACCTCCATCTGGAACTACTTCGCTTCCACCAACCAGATCCTGGCTGCCATCGTGCTGTGGACCGCTGCCATGTATCTGCGTCACGAGGGTAAGAACGCTTACGTCTGCGCTCTGCCCGCCGCGTTTATGACCGCTGTTACCGTGTCCTTCGTGTTCAGCAGCAAGCTGTACCTGGGTGCGATTCCCTTCCTGCCCCCGATTTCCAAGATCCTGGGCATCGGCATCGCCGTGGTGCTGCTAGTTCTGTTCATCATCAAGGCCCCCAAGGCTGAGAAGGCTTCCAAGTAAGCTTACCAAAGAAAGGAACATCTCCTATGTACATACCACCCAAAGCCCTGTCTGAAAAGACCCTGCCACCGGAGATCCTCCGGCCCGACCGGGTTTGCTGTACCCATTACGAGGATTTTGGCCTGGGAGATAAGGCACTGTATGTGGGAATGTACGGCTTCAGCCGGGTGGGTTACATCCCCCTGTCCGCCATCGAGCGGGTTTATAAGCGCCTGGGCGTAACCAAGGGCTTTTTTGAACAGGGAAAGATCTACGGCACCTTGTGCTATCTGGTGATCTGCTACGATGGCAAGCAAAAGGTCTGCCGCTTCTCCCATGAGGAAAACCTAAACGCCCTGCTGGACGCGTTCCGGGGAAAAACCACAATTCCGGTGGGAAAACCGAACTAATCCATTCTCGATAGCGCCGCGGCTTTGCCGCGGCGCTGTTTTGCGTGGAAGGCCAGTTTTTATCGTTTTTCCTTCGTAATTTTTACCAAATATCTTGCAATCTTTTTGTGGAGGTGTTATAATGCAAAATTGAGAAAATACGTTATCTTACGTCAAAAAGGAGACTTTTTCATATGGTATCGCAAGAGAAGATTCGCAATATTGCCATCATCGCCCACGTTGACCACGGCAAAACTACCCTGGTGGATGAAATGCTGAAGCAGGGCGGAATCTACCGGGAGAACCAGGCCACCGTGGAGCGGGTCATGGACTCTGGTGACCTGGAGCGGGAGCGGGGTATTACCATCCTGGCCAAGAATACCTCCGTGCATTACAAGGACTACAAGATCAACATTGTGGACACCCCGGGCCACGCTGACTTTGGCGGTGAGGTGGAACGGATTCTGAAAATGGTCAATGGTGTCATCCTGCTGGTGGACGCCGCCGAAGGCCCCATGCCCCAGACCCGTTTCGTGCTGCAGAAGGCCCTGGAGCTGGGCCACAAGGTCATCGTGGCGGTGAACAAGATCGATAAGCCCGACGCCCGGATCCATGAGGTCATGGACGAGGTGCTGGAGCTGCTGCTGGATCTGGATGCCACCGACGAGCAGTTCAACAGCCCCACCGTGTTCTGCTCCGGCCGCCAGGGCACCGCTTCCTACAGCCCCGACGTGGCTGGCACCGATCTGACCCCCTTGTTTGAGACTATCGTCAATTATATCCCCGCCCCCGGCGGTGACGCGACCGAACCCTTGCAGCTGCTGGTTTCCTCCATTGATTATAATGAATATGTGGGCCGGATCGCCGTGGGCCGGGTGGAGCGCGGCACCATCAAGGTCAACCAGGAGGTCACCATCTGCGACTACCACAATCCCGATGTCAAGCAGAAGGGCAAGGTTGTGGCACTGTACGAATTCGACGGTCTGGGCAAGAACCCCATCCAGGAGGCCAGCGCCGGCGAGATCGTAGCCCTCAGCGGCATGGCGGATATCACCATCGGCCGTACCCTGTGCGCGCCGGAGTGCGTGGAGCCGCTGCCCTTCGTGAAGATCTCCGACCCGACCATTGAAATGACCTTCGCCGTCAACGATTCTCCCTTTGCCGGTAAGGAGGGCAAGTACGTCACCTCCCGCAACCTCCGGGACCGGCTGGAGAAGGAGCTTCTCAAGGATGTTTCCCTGCACGTTACCGAGCAGGGCACCGATGCCTTCAATGTGGCGGGCCGGGGCGAGATGCACTTGTCCATTCTGATGGAAACCATGCGCCGGGAGGGCTATGAATTTTCCGTGTCCACCCCCCGTGTGCTGACCAAGGTCATCGACGGCAAGGTCTGCGAGCCTATTGAGCGGATGGTTGCCGATGTACCCGAGGAATGCATGGGCGCTGTCATTGAGAAAATGGGCAAGCGCAAGGGCGACCTGCTGAGCATGACCCCCATGGGCAGCCGCTACCGCCTGGAATTCCTGGTTCCCTCCCGGGGCCTGTTCGGCTACCGCAACGAATTCCTCACTGATACCCGGGGCGAGGGCATCATGTCCTCCGTGCTGGATTCCTACGCTCCCATGAAGGGCGAGATCGAGCGCCGGCAGGTGGGCTCTCTGGTGGCCTTTGAGACGGGTGAGGCCGTGGGCTATGGCCTGGCTGCCGCCCAGGAGCGGGGTGCCCTGTTCATCGGCCCCGGTACGCCGGTGTATGCCGGTATGGTGGTGGGCATTTGCAGCCGGAACGAGGATATGACCGTAAACGTCTGCAAGCGCAAGCAGCTGACCAACATGCGTGCTGCCGGTTCCGACGAGGCCCTGCGGCTGACGCCTCCGAGAAACTATTCTCTGGAGCAGTGCCTGGAATTCCTGGCGGACGACGAGCTGCTGGAATGCACTCCCAAGAGCCTGCGCATCCGCAAGCGGGAGCTGGATCACGCCGCCCGTATGCGCAGCTTGATGAAGAAGCGTGCCCAGGAGAACGGCTGATACACGGCTGTTTCTTGATACTGTGAGACCAGGGCGGGGGCTTGCCCCCGCCCTGCAAGGATATTGGAAAGGCCGATACGGAAAGGACGTGGGGTCATGAACCGGATCACGATACGGTTTGTATTGTGTTTGCTGCTGCTTATTATGGTGCTGACGGCGGTTTCCTGTAAGCGGGAGGAGCCTGTCATGGCAGTGGAGGAACCCACTGCGGCGGAAACCTCCGAACCCCCGGCGGCCCAGGCCCAGCCTCCGGAGACTGTGCCTCCCACAACAGAGGCCACCCAGCCCCGGGAGGAGCGGTTCCTGCTGACCTTTGCCGGGGACTGCACCCTGGGGAGCAATCCCAACAACTATTACGCCGACTGCGGTTTCATCAAAACCATTGGCGAGGACTACGGCCATCCCTTCCGCAATGTCCTAACCTATTTTGAAAACGACAACTTTACCATCGTCAACCTGGAGGGAGCTCTCTGCGACGAGGGCAATCCCATGCAGAAAAAGCATGTGTTCCGGGGACCCACGGCCTATGTCAATATCTTGACCCAGAACTCCGTGGAGGCTGTGACCATTGCCAACAACCATTCCATGGACTATGGCCCAAAGGGCTACGCCACTACCCAAGCCACTTTGGAGGCGGCGGGTATCCCTTATGTGGAGCGGGACAGCTCCACCTTGATCACCACCGACAGCGGCCTGACCATCGGCCTGTACGGCGCAGTGTATTACTACCTGGATGTAGAGGACATGACCCGGGAGATCGCCGCACTGCGGGAGCAGGGGGCGGAACTGGTGATCGTGGCACCCCACTGGGGCACCGAGGGCACCTACCAGCCCACACCGGAGCAGGTGCGGGTAGGCCGCGCCGCCATTGACGCCGGGGCGGATATCGTCTACGGCTCCCATCCCCATGTTTTGCAGCCCATTGAGGAATACAACGGCGGTGTGATCTTCTACTCCATGGGCAATTTCAGCTTCGGCGGCAATACCTGCCCCGATGATTTTGATACAGCGCTGATCCAGCAGGAGGTCATCCGCACTGCCGACGGCACCGTGACCCTGGGGGAGCGGATCATTGTTCCCGCCTGTGTCAGCTCCATATCCGGCCGGAACAATTTCCAGCCCACGCCTTATGACGCCGGGACGGAGGAATATGACCGGGTGATGGCCAAGCTCTCCGGGACTTGGAACGGGGTAAACCTGAAAATCACTCCGGCGTCCTAAAAAAAGCGGAAATCTCCGGGGGAAATGCGAAAAAAAGATTGACCAAACCGCTTTTTTCGGTTATAATGAACCAGCATGACCGTTATGGTCATTTATGATGTGTTGCTGCGGCCAATCCGGCTGTCGAGCATATTGATTTTTGACAGGAGGTGTATCCCGAATGAAGCGTACCTACCAACCCAGCCGCCGTCACCGTTCCAAGGTTCACGGTTTCCGTCAGAGAATGGCGACTTCCAATGGCCGTAAGGTTCTGGCCCGCCGCCGTGCGAAGGGCCGCAAGGTTCTGTCCGCTTGATGCGTGCTTCGCGGTGGATCATCCACTGAGGAAATGAACGCGTAAGAAAGCGAAACGGGAGCTACAGCGGGGTGAATGGAGCATTCGCCCCGCTCCCTTTTTAGGGTAAGAAGGAACCGCGCACGGGAAAACGACTGGAGCGTAGTTCCGGTTCGTGCCGCACGGTTTGCTGTTTTCCGGAGGGAAAAATGTCCATGAAGTTTTCAACCAGCCTGAAACTGAACCATATTTTTCGCCGGCTGTACCATACCTCCGGCTTTGCCGACGGCTATCTGGTGCTTTACGCCCGGAAAAACCGCACGCCGGGGAACCGGGTGGGCATCACCGTCAGCAAAAAGCTGGGCAAGGCTCATGTGCGCAACCGCACCCGGCGCCGGCTGCGGGAGGTCTATCGACTGAATGAAGACTGTTTCCGCAGTGGCTGGGACATTGTTGTGGTTGCCCGCACCAAGGCGGTGGACGCCTCCTTCCAGCGGCTGAACCAGAGCTTTCTGGCTTTGGCAAAAAAGGCGGGGATCCTGCGGCCACCTGCCCAGGAAGACATGGATGAAACAGCCCCTTTCTGTGAGAAAAGCCTATGAAAACACTTCTGATTCAGCTGATTCGCTTTTACCAGCGCTTTATTTCTCCTTGTTTTCCGGCCCGGTGCCGGTTCCGGCCCACCTGCAGTGCGTACGCGGTCGAAGCAATCCGCAAATACGGGGCCATAAAGGGCGGCTGGCTTGCTCTGCGCCGCTTCCTAAAATGCCATCCCTTCTATAAGGGCGACATTTACGATCCCGTACCGTGACTTCCGTTTTCCACTATCTTTAAGGAGGAAAGTCAATGTTTCTCGCATTCCAGTTATCCGACATAGTCACCGTGCCCTTTGGATGGCTGATGGCTGTGCTCTACCACACCACCCAGAACTACGGCGTCGCGATGATTATTTTTGCGCTGGCGGTTCAGCTGGTGCTCACCCCAATTAACGCCAAATCCAAGAAAAGCATGATGGGTATGTCCCGGCTGGCTCCGCAAGTCCAGGATATCCAGCGCCGTTACCCCAACGATCCCCAGAAGCAGAATGAGCTGACGCAGAAGCTGTATCAAGACGCGGGCGTTTCCATGGGTGGCGGCTGTCTGTGGAGCTTGATTCCCATGCTGATCCTGTTCCCGCTGTTCACCGTGATTCGGGAGCCGATTACCTACATTCTGATGGAGTCCAAGGAAGTTGCCGCTGAAATCGTTAAGGTCATTCAGGCCAACGCTCCCGAGGCCTTCTCCGGCAACAGCTATTACGCCCAGGTTACGGCTGCCCAGCTGATTCCCCAGTTTACGGAGGAACTGCGCGCCGCCATCCCGGAGATCAGCGAGCGGGCCTTGGAAGGCATCAACTTCAACTTCCTGGGCATCAACATGGGCGCCATCCCCCAGTTCAATGTTTTCAGCCCCAATTGGGCTTGGAACTGGGCGCATATCGGCGCGTTCCTCATTCCTGTGCTGTCCACCGGCTCCCAGTTCCTGCAGATGTGGATCAGCCAGAAAACCAACAATTCCGTTATCACCGATGAAAACGGTGTCCAGGATGAAGAGACTGCCAAGAATTCCCAGCAGAATCAGTCCATGCAGATGATGATGTGGATGATGCCCTTGATGACCCTGTGGATTGGCTTTACCGTAGCCGCGGGCTTGTCCCTGTATTGGTTCGTGGGCGGTATTTTCCGGATGGTTACCGACCCCATCATGACCAACCACTACCGCAAGATCTACGACGCGGAGGACGCGGTTCGTCTGCAAAAAGCCATGGAAGAGGAGCGTCTGGAGGCAGAGAAGGAGCGGGTTCGTGCCGAGCGCCGTGCTGCCAATCCGGAAGGCATCACCACCAACACCAGCAAGAAAAAACTGCAGAAGCAGCAGCGGGATCAAGAGCAGGCTGCCAAGGCGATGGCTGCCAAGGAATATGCCGCCAAGAAGGGCATTGTCCAGGAGGACGGGGAGGAAGAGAATTCCTGCATGTCTGGCATTCCCAGCCGTCCCTACTGCAAGGGCCGTAATTACGATCCCAACCGCTACGTTTCCCAGTCTACGGAGGAATAAACAATGGAAAAGACCATCGTTACCACCGGAAAAACCATCGATCTGGCGATTGAGGCCGCACTGAGCCAACTGGGTCTGGATCGGGACAGCGTTTCTGTACAGGTACTACAGCAGGCCAAAGCCGGTTTCCTGGGCTTTGGCGCCCAGCCTGCCAAGGTGCAGGTGACCTATGAGGCGCCGGACCCGGTTCCGGAAGCGCCCAAGGTTGCCCTGAGCTCCGCATCCCGCTCCAAGCCCAAGGCTGCCGCTCCTGTGAAGAAGCCCGAGCCGCCTAAGGCGGAGCCTGCGGCGCCCAAGGCCGAACCGAAGCCCGAAGCCCCCAAGGCGGAAAAGCCCCAGCAGCCCCGCCAGGAGAAGCGGGCCGATGCCCCCAAGCCTTCCCGGGAGCGCCGGGAGCCGAAGCCCCCGAAGGCGCCCGCTGAGCCAAAGGTTCCCGCAGAGCCGAAGGTTTATACCCCTGCGGAACCCGGCTCCACCGAGGAAAAGATCGAGCAGTTCATCAAGGGCCTGCTGGAACACATGGATTCCCAGGCAATGCCTCATTGCTGGAAGGTGGAGAGCAATACGTACAAGGTTGATCTGGTAGGAGATGACCTGGGTTATCTGATTGGCCGCCGGGGCGACACGCTGGACGCCATTCAGCACCTGGCCAACTATGCCATCAACCGGGATGTGGACGGCCATATCCGGGTAAATGTGGATGCCGAGTGCTACCGGGAGAAACGGGAAGACAGTCTGCGCCGCTATGCCCGGAAGAAGGCCCAGCAGGTGCTGAAGGCCCGCCGCCGCACCACCCTGGAGCCGATGAACGCCTATGAGCGCCATGTGATCCATGCGGCGCTCCAGGACATGGACAACATCACCACCCATTCCACCGGCGTGGAGCCGAATCGCCGTGTCGTCATTGAGTACGTCCGATAAATACCAAAAAACAGCGCTGCCGCAGTCGCGGCAGCGCGTTTTTTTGTCCTGTTGGCAGAAAAATTCTCCCGGAACAGGCCCGTCCGGGAGAATTTGGAAAATCAACAGAGTTTGCTCACACCGTTCTTGCCCATTCGGTGACCAGCAGGCCGGGAATGGCCCAAATCAGCTGGTAGAGCAGAATGTTGATGGGGGTGAGCAGCTCGGTGTTGCCCAGCACGGCCAGCACCAGCATAATCAGCATTCCCAGAATGCCGCCGACAATGTGAATGATCAGACCCAGCCGGACAGAGGTTCGCAAGGCCCGGGCGCCGGTGACGGCATAGGCGGAGCCGATCAGCTCCTCCCGGGTGGTCAGCGCCAGGGCGGGGGCCTCCGGATCCGGAGCGATTTTGCGAAGCCGGTCAGCTTCCGTATGATCCGGGAAGGCAATGCGGCGGGTCTTGACCTCAAACTTGGCCCGCAGGAAGCTTTCCGTGAGCATAAAATCGCCGCAAAGCATCACCGGGGTCAGCTTCCGATAGCTGCACAGGGTTACGAGGCCTGCGGCGGCGGAACGCATTTTCGCGTAGGAGATAGCATACACCGCGCAGAGCTGGCCGTCAATGGCGGCGTACACCGCCTGGCTGACCATGGTACCCTCGGGGATCTCGATGCCCATATCCTGCATGAAATTCAGACTGCCCAGCAGCACCGGCTCACCGTGGATCTCGCCGCCGATACCACCGCCGCCGTAGTTCTGGAAGTTGTCCACCCGGCATTCGGTACCGTTGCGGCTGGTCAGCAGCTGCTGAAACACGGGCGCCAGTCCGCCGCCGGTCATGGCAATCAAGGAGGTGGAGTAGGAAACCACGTCATCCGGGTTCCGGTCACCGTAAAATTTGACGCCGTTGAGCTTGGTGCTGCCCTGGGGGAACAGATCTTGATCGAATAGGGGGAAGGCGGCCTTGCTGCACAGACCCTTGACGCCCTGCCAACCGCACAGAACCGTGCCCACCATATGCAGCCGCTGCTCCAGAATGGCCATGGGACGGCTGATAGATACAAAGAAGCTGGCGGGAACGGCTACCAGCAGGCTGGTGGCAAGAATCTGAACGCCCATGCTCAGCCCGTGGGCCAGTCCGGCGAACACCGAGATGCAGATGCAGGCCAGCAGGCTTAGCCCCGCGTAAAGGCTCTGAACCAGCATGGGCGCGGAGGTCTTGGCGTAGGTGTCCATGAAATCCTCGACTTCGCCCTCGGTGCGCAGGAACGCATCCTTGCCGCTGTAATAATTCCCAACCTTGACAATGCTGTGAAGACGGACAGCCTTGCGCATGGTATCCATCTGGGCCATCTCCGTATTCCGGCTCTGAAGGGAGGCCCACAGAGCCATGGTCATTTCCAGACTGAAGGCGGCGCAGCAGGGAACCCGAAGCTCAATCAGACAGAATACCCCATCCACCATACAGGCGGCAAAGGTCAGCGTCAGAAGGGTATTGACTGTGAAGCGGCCTTTGAACAGATCCACAACGCTGTCCACCATCAAACCGCTGCCCAAAAAGGCGGAGACCAGCATGGAAAGCACCTGGCTGAAGATCACCAGCCGCAGGCGGTTTTCCGGAACCATGCCCAGGGCGAACAGGGTGGTGATACCGGCGCACAGCAGCACCACCAGGATATTCGCCAGAATCGCAGCCTGGAGCCGGCCGGTACCCATTTCGGAGAGCTGGTAGTATCGCTTCTCCGGCCCTGCCACCAGCTTGCGCTTCAGCTCCTTCAGCCGGGAACGGGGGGTAAAGACGATGGGGGCGGGGATGAAGGTTTCCTCCACCTCAAAGGCAGGCTCCGCCGGGGCGGCGGTGGCAGTCTCGTCGGGAAGGTGTACGGTATCATCGGTGGAAACGGCGTCCTTCTCCGACTCCAGATCCGCCAATGCTTGATCCAGCTGCGCATCGGTGATGGGGGCGAAACGCACAGTGTCCCCCTCTAGCGCTGGCGCGTCATCCGGTTCCGCGCTGGCATCCTCCGGCTGTTCCTCGGGCGTGTGCAGGGAGAAATTCAGATCTGCCAGGCTCTTCAATGCGTCCAGATCCTCCGGCACCTCCTGGTGCGCTGACAGATCCAGCTCCGGCAGGGAGACGGGAACCGGTTCGTCTTCGGCAGTCTCCGAAATGGCCGGTTCGGCTGGAGAGGGTTCTTCGGGAGCACTGTCCTGGGAATCGTCGTGGAATTCCTTGAGGATATCCTCTAAGTCGAATTCCTCAAGCTCGTTTTTGTTTTCGTCCATATTGGGTATCCTCCTGGTCAAATGCGCTGGCGTACCGCCTCGTACAGTAAAATGGACGCTGCGGCGGACGCGTTTAGGGAGCTGATGCGGCCCTTCATGGGGATGTGCACCATCACGTCACAATTTTTGCGGACAAGCTGGCTCATGCCATCCCCTTCATTGCCAATGACAATGGCGGCAGGCACGGTGAGGTCGGCCTGGTACATGGGAATGGAGCCTTCTGCGGCAGTGCCAAAAACCCAGACGCCCTTTTCCTTCAGCTCCGCAATGGCGCTGCTGATGTTGGTGACCCGGGCCACCTTCATATATTCCACTGCCCCTGCGGAGGCCTTGGCTACGGTAGCGGTGAGACCGACGCTGCGTCGCTTTGGGATAACAACGCCGTGGGCGCCGGCGCACTCGGCGCTTCTGAGGATGGCGCCAAGATTGTGGGGATCGGACAGTTCATCACAAATGACGATCAGCGGCGCTTCTCCCCGGGCAGCGGCCTCGGCCAAAATGTCGTCCAGGGTGCAGTAGTCATGGGCGGCGGCCAGAGCGATGATGCCCTGGTGGGCACGGGTGAAGGATATGGTGTCCAGCTTCCGGCGGTCAACGCTCACCACCACGGCGCCGGCCTCCTTGGCCTGGGCGGCAAGGCGCTGCAAGCCCCGATCCGTATCTCCGGAGGCGATGAAAACCTTGTCGATGGTGCGGCCGCTTTTCAAGGCCTCCTGAACGGCGTTGCGGCCCTCCAGCTGGCCTTCCACTTCTTCTACGGGGCGCTCTGGAGCGCGGCCAGGGCGGCGGCTGTCCGATTCCCGCCCCTGCGGGCGGCGTTTTTCATTCATAGTGTACACTCCATATTCGTTCGCAGTTTTGCGTAAAATATCCGGTGTTGGGCCGGATGTATAGCAATAGATAATAACATTATATCAGATTTCTTCCGATTTCTCAATACTTTTTTTCTTCCAGCGGGGAAAAAGACGACTATTGACGGAAATTCACAGAAAATTTACGCCAAGACCCAGAATCCTTCATTGCTTACCGAGGGAAAATGTGCTATGATGGAAAAAATGCAACGACCCAAGGAGGCGAGGAACCATGGAACCCAATCGCGGAAACGACCAAAACAACAAAAAACCCGGAGGCGACCGGCCGAAGGGGAACTATTTCACCCCGCTGATGATCGCGCTGGTGCTGGTGCTGGTTTTCAGCTGGGTAATGAACACGGTGGAAAAAAGCCAGTACACGGAGACGACCTGGAATGATTTTAAACAGGCCAAGGACGCGGGCCAACTGTCGGAGGTAGAGATCCGGTCAGATCGAATCCTCTATATGACCAAAGAGGAGACGGCGAAAGACCCCTCCCGGCAGAAGGCCTGCTATACCGGTTTGCCCACCGGCGGCGACCTACAGGCGCTGGCGGATGAGCTGGTGGATATGGGGGTGACGGTCAAGGAACAGATTGTGGAGGACAACTCCATGATTATGATGATCCTGTCCTACGTCATTATGATCGGCGGTATGTTCCTGCTGATGAATATGCTCACCAAGCGTATGGGCGGCGACGGCATGATGGGCGGCTTCGGCAAAAGTAAGGCCAAGGTCTATATGGAGAAGCAGACCGGTGTCACCTTCAAGGATGTAGCGGGCCAGGACGAGGCCAAGGAGTCCTTGCAGGAGATCATCGATTTCCTCCACAATCCCCAGAAGTACACCGCCATCGGCGCGAAGCTCCCGAAGGGCGCGCTGCTGGTTGGCTCTCCCGGCACCGGCAAAACCTTGCTTGCCAAGGCGGTTGCCGGTGAAGCGGACGTGCCCTTCTTCTCCATCTCCGGCTCGGACTTTGTGGAGATGTTCGTGGGCATGGGTGCCAGCCGGGTTCGGGATTTGTTCCAGCAGGCAGCGAAGGTGGCTCCCTGCATCATCTTTATCGATGAGATCGATGCCGTGGGCCGTTCCCGGGATAACCGTTACGGCTCCAACTCCGAACAGGAGCAGACGCTGAACCAGCTGCTCAGCGAGATCGACGGCTTTGAGTCCTCCAAGGGCATTGTGTGCCTGGCGGCCACCAACCGTCCGGAAATCCTGGACAAGGCGCTGCTGCGCCCCGGCCGGTTTGACCGCCGGATCATTGTGGATCGGCCCAACCTCCAGGGCCGTCTGGATACCTTGAAGGTGCATACCCGGAAAATCCGGCTTTCGGAGGATGTGGATCTGCGGAAAATCGCCCAGGCTACCGCAGGCGCGGTGGGTGCGGATCTGGCCAATTTGGTTAACGAAGCCGCCCTCCGGGCTGTTCGTCATGGCCGCCAGGCGGTGAATCAGGAAGACCTGCTGGTGTCCTTTGAGACGGTGATCGCGGGCACGGAGAAGAAGAATACCGTGCTGACCGATATGGAGAAGCGGTTGGTTGCCTATCATGAGGTGGGCCATGCCTTGATTGCGGCCCTGGAAAAGCATTCCCAGCCGGTATCCAAGATCACCATTGTGCCCCATACCTCCGGCGCTTTGGGCTACACCATGCAGATGCCGGAAGAAGAAAAGTTCCTGTCCACCGCCGATGAGCTGCGCACCGAACTGCGAACCCTGGTGGGCGGTCGGGCCGCCGAGCAGGTGGTATTCGGCATCCAGACCACCGGAGCCGCCAACGACATCCAGCGGGCCACCTCCCTGGCCAGGAATATGGTCACGCAGTACGGCATGAGTGAGAAGTTCGGCTTGATGTCCACCGCCTCGGTGCAGAACCAGTATCTGGACGGCCAGGCTTACATGGACTGCGCCCAGTCTACCGCTGCCGAGGTGGACGAGGAGGTCAAGAAGATTCTGGAGAGTGCCTACTCTGACGCCAAGCGGATTTTGACGGAGAACCGGGGGCTGCTGGACGAAATCAGCGAATTCCTGCTGGTGAAGGAAACCATCACCGGCGACGAGCTGATGGCCTACATCAACGCCGGCAAAAATCAGCTTCCTGCCCCGGAGCAGACCACAGAGGAATAAAGATACGAGAATGCGCCGGACAGGCATCAGTCCGGCGCATTACATTTTGCATATGAATAATACGGATATTCAATAGAAAACGTTCATTCGCAAGAATGGAAGTTTTCAATAGGAAGATCATAATGAGACGAAACGACAACGCCGTCAGGCGGTGTCTTCTTGATAAAATGAAATCCTGTTATCAAGAAATAGCATTACAGCTTGCAGTAGGCCACGGCGGTCTGGGCAGCTACCTTGGCGTTGTTGTAGACCAGGCGGATATTGGAGGCCAGGCTGTCGCCGCCGGTCAGCTCGGCCACCCGGGCCAGCAGGAAGGGTGTGGTCTGCTTGCCGTGGATGCCCTTTTCCTTGCACTCGGCAATGGCCCGGTCGATGGCGGCGTTGATGGTATCCAGGGGCATGGCATATTCCTCGGGGATGGGGTTGGTCACCAGCATGCCGCCCTTTAAGCCCATGTCATGGCTGGCCTTGAAGGCCGCAGCCAGTTCCTCGGGAGTGTCCACCCGGTAATCCACGCCAAAGCCGGACTGGCGGGTGTAGAAGGCGGGCAGCTCCTTGGTGCCGTAGCCAATGACGGGGACACCCTTGGTTTCCAGATATTCCAGGGTCAGCCCCAGATCCAGAATGGATTTGGCACCGGCGCATACCACCATCACAGGGGTCTGCCCCAGCTCCTCCAGGTCGGCGGAGATATCCATGGTGGTCTCCGCGCCCCGGTGAACGCCGCCGATGCCGCCGGTGGCGAAGATGTGGATTCCAGCCATGTGTGCGATCATCATGGTGGTGGTCACCGTGGTGGCGCCGTCCTCCCCCCGGGCGCAGAGCATGGCCAAATCCCGGCGGGAAGCCTTGGCGATGGCCTGGCCCTTTTTACCGAAATATTCGATTTCCTCAGCGGTGAGGCCTGCCTTCAGACGGCCGCCAATAATGGCGATGGTGGCGGGGACGGCCCCGTTTTCCCGGATGATTTTTTCCACATTCAGCGCGGTTTCCACATTCTGGGGGTAGGGCATACCGTGGGAGATGATGGTAGATTCCAGAGCCACAACGGGCTTGCCCTCCGCGATGGCGGCGGCGACTTCGGGGTTGACATCGAGGTACTTGTTCCTGTTCATTGCATTCACGTTCCTTTGTATGATTTTGTATAATGAAGATTTTATTGCATCCTGTTTTTCAGCGCCTGTGCAGACAAATTTGGGTTGATGGTTTCCGGGGATTCCATGGCGATGGATCCGGCGGCAAGGCCTGCCCTGGCAGTGGTTTCCAGATCGCTGCCCTCGAGATAGGCCCAGACCAGGGCGGCCATGAAGGCGTCTCCGCAGCCGGTGGTGTTGACCATTTGCCCGGGGATGGTGGGCAGCCACAGCCGCTCCTTGCCCATGGCGGCGTAGACACCGTCCGCGCCCAGGGAAAGGAATATCCGGTGGACGCCCAGCTCGGTTAGCTTGTCCGCCGCCTTTTCCACATCGGCGTTGGTTTCGATTTTTACACCGGACAGCAGCTCTGCCTCCAGGCGGTTGGGCTTTAGGGTATGGATTTTGGAAAGAATGGGCCGCAGCTTTTCCGCCTTGGTGGTGGAAACGGGATCGACGAACAGGGGAATGCCGCAGTTTTCTGCCAGGTAGGCCAGAGATTCGGCTGGGATGTTGGCGTCCGCCACTACCACCTGGGCGTTTTGCAGCAGGGACAGGTTGGCGGCCAGGTAAGCTGGGGTGATCTTTTCACAGATGGCCATATCCGACACCGCCAGGGCCATTTCTCCCGCCGGATCTGTCAGATACAGGTAGGTGGAGGTGTTGGCGCCAGAGACATGGAGCGCATGGCTCAAGTCGATGCCCAGTTCGGAGCAGGAGGCGGCCACCCGTTCACCGTTTAGATCGTCGCCGTAGGCGGTGAGAAGCCGCACGTCCAGACCCAGAAGGCTCATGTTGTGGGCGATATTCCGGCCCACGCCGCCCAGACTGACAGATACTGTGCCGGGGTTGGAGTCCGCTGCCACCAGCGGAGCAAAGGAGCGTCCACCGATGTCCACGTTGACACCGCCCACCACCACAGCATAGCTGCCGCTGCGCAGGACGTAGCCCTTTCCGGCGATGCAGCCCTTTTTCATCAGGTTGGAGATGTGCACCGCCGCCGACGAGCGGGTGATGCCCAGCTTTTCCGCGATCTGCTGCTGGGAGATCAGAGGGTTGCCTTCGATAAGCTGTAAAATCTGCCGTTCCCGCTGGGTCATGGTACCGCCTCCCGTGTATTATCTAAGCACATGCTTATTATATAAGCTTTTGCTACAAACGTCAATAGGGAATTTGCGCGATTTGCAGCCTGGCATTTCTAGTTTTGTACAGTTTTCCTGGTGGCATACAGCTGCTTTTCTGTGAGAAAGTCCTCTTTCTTTTTGGTTCGAAAGGTGGTATGATAACAAGGAATGGAAACAGAAAAAGCGGCGGAAATGCCGCTGAATAAAGAAGGACATCACCATGAAAACCCCGATCAAAATGCTGGTTATTAACCCCGGCTCTACCTCCACCAAGGTAAGCTTTTTTGAAGACGAAAAAAATGTATACACCGAGAGCATCTTCCACGATGCCCCGGAGCTGCTGCAGTTTCCTACCACCAACGACCAGATGTCCATGCGCAGGCAGGTGATCCTGGACTTTTTACGCTCCCACGGGTTGACCCCTGCCGATATGGACGTTTTTGTCGGCCGGGGTGGCTGCGCCTATTCCCAGAGATCCGGTGTGATGGAAATTGACAGAAGGCTGGTGGAGGATACTGCCGCTGACAAGGGCGGGAGCGACCACCCGGCGAAGCTGGGGGTCATGCTGGCCTATGCGCTGGGCACGGAATGCGGCAAGCCCATGTACACCGTAAACCCAACCAATGTGGACGAGCTGTGCGACTATGCCCGTCTCACCGGAATTGCGGGACTCTACCGCCGGGCCCAGACCCATGTGCTGAACCAGAAGGGCATTGCGGCCATTCACGCGAAAAAGCTGGGAAAGCGTTATGAAGACCTGAATCTGATTGTCTGCCATGTGGACGGCGGCATTACCGTCACCGCCCACAAAGCAGGGCGCATGATCGACAGCACGGAGGGCGCCGGCGGTGACGGCCCCTTCACCCCCACCCGGCTTGGCTCCATCCCGGTGATGGAGGTGTTGCAATACCTGGATCAGGGCCACACCACTACGGAAATGCGGGCCATGCTGTCCCGCTCCGGCGGCTTCGTCAGCCATTTCGGCACCTCCGATGCGGCGAAGATCCACGCGCTGGTGGAGGCTGGGGACAGCAAAGCGGTCACCGTCTGGAACACAATGATCTACCAGCTCTGCAAATCCATTGGCAGCATGGCCGCTGTGCTGGAGGGCAGGGTGGATGGCATTCTGCTGACAGGCGGCCTAATGCGCTACGCCGACATTCTGGCGGGCGTGGAAACGCGCTGCGGCTGGATCGCCCCGATTTCTGTCTACCCCGGCGAGTGTGAGCAGGAGGCCATGGCGGACGCGGTTCTGGAGGTTCTCCGGGGCCAGCGGCAAGCCAATCGGTACACAGGTTCCCCTGTTTTCCAGGGCTTTGACTGGGAAGTGTAACATATATTGGCAGCCCTCCGTATCGGTTTTCCGATCCGGAGGGCTGGTTGCTTTCTGGCATGGAAAGCGGAATCATGGCAATGGATCTGGGATGCTGGAAAGATTTCCTGCGGATATGGAATGAAGAACGTTTTCTCATACTATTTCTTTCTATTTTAGCGGGGGATGCCCAATGCGGCAGGATTAATCGTATTGCCCGCCTAACAGAATATAGTGCCAGACACCTGCCACCTCCCGCATGAAGTGGTTGATTTTTTGGGAAAGCCGGGAGGTCTGGGCGGGAATGCCTACGAATTCCACGCCGCAGGCCTTGGCGAATAGGCTGGCCCGGAACAGGTGGTACTCACTGGACAGAACCCCCAGCTTTGTGGGGCGCTGCCCGGTTTTTTCTTCGATCAGGTCTAAGGAAAAGCGGAGATTTTCCCAGGTGGAGGTGGCCTTGTCCTCGATCCACAGCCGCTTGGGATCGATGCCCAGTTCTACCAGCTCCCGGTAGATGCACTCCGCTTCGGTGATGGGCTCGTCAGTTCCCTGGCCGCCGGAAAGAACGGCGGTCACCTTGGGGCGTTCCTCTAAATAGGTGTAGGCGGCGCAGATTCGATCCCACAGGGAGACAGAGGGGCCATCCCGGTTTACCTTAGCGCCCAGAACGACCACATAATCCACATTTTCCTGGGGATTGCCGAAGCTGGCATGGATGATGACCAATTCCGTAATGCCCACCACCAGGATACCCAAGACCAGAACAATGGTGACGGCAATGGTGACAGCCTTGGCAAGGGCGGGAAATTGTAACCCTACCAAGGGCATCAAGGTGTAGAACAGAAGGATGGCGATGAGGCACAGGCACACCAGCGCAGAAAAGCTGTAGCCCGGGACACAGAATTTTAAGATAAAGGCCGCCACGGCCAAACCGGCGCAGACAATCAGCGTCCAAATTCGCCCGGGGGTCAAAAAGGATAGAATGGTTTTCATAGCAGAGAAGCTCCTAAGCTGCAAACAATGGAAAATGGCACGGCAGGTCGCCGTGCCTGTATCGTATCACATTATGCGCAAGAAAACAAGCCGCCCCGGATGGGGCGGCTTGAATCATAAGAAAAGCTTAAACTTCCTTGCTCTTGGTGGCAATTTCCATCAGACATTTCGCCATGAATTCGTCGGGCGTCATAGCGCCCAGGTCATCGCCCTTGCGGGTGCGCACGGACACGGTGCCATTCTCCATATCCCGGTCGCCGACTACCAGCATATAGGGGATCTTCTGCATCTGGGCCTCTCGGATCTTGTAGCCCAGCTTCTCGCTGCGGTAGTCGCCCTCGGCGTGAATGTTCACGGCGTTCAGCTTCTCTACCAGCTCCTTGGCGTAGCTGTGGGCCCGGTCAGTGATGGGCATGACCTTCACCTGGGTGGGCATCATCCACAGGGGTAGGGCGCCGGCGTACTTTTCGATCAGATAGGCCAGAGTCCGCTCGTAGCAGCCTAAGGAAGTGCGGTGGATGATATAGGGGCGCTTCTTCTGTCCGTCGGCGTCGGTGTATTCCATGCCGAACCGATCTGCCAGCAGCATGTCAATCTGGATGGTGACGATGGTGTCCTCCTTGCCGAACACATTCTTATACTGAATGTCCAGCTTGGGACCGTAGAAGGCAGCCTCGTCGATGCCAATGGTGTACTCTACGTTCAAATCATCCAGAATCTGCTTCATCACGGCCTGGGCGGTTTCCCACTGTTCGGCGGTGCCTTCGTATTTGTTTTTGGGGTTGGCGGGATCCCACTGGCTAAAGCGGAAGGTGCAGTCCTCCAGCATACCCACGGTGTCCAGGCAGTATTTGGCCAACTCTAGGCAGCCTTTGAACTCCTCCTCCAGCTGGTCGGGACGGAGGATCAGGTGGCCTTCGGAAATGGTGAACTGGCGAACCCGGATCAGACCGTGCATTTCTCCGGAGTCCTCGTTGCGGAACAGGGTAGAAGTCTCACCTAAACGCATGGGCAGATCCCGGTAGCTCCTGGCCCGGTTTAGGAACACCTGGTACTGGAAGGGGCAGGTCATGGGCCGCAGGGCGAAGCACTCCTTGCTGTCGTCGTTGGGGTCGCCCAGGACGAACATACCGTCCAGGTAGTGATCCCAGTGGCCGGAGATCTTGTACAGGTCGGACTTGGCCATTAGGGGAGTCTTGGTCAGAAGATACCCCCGCTTCTGCTCCTCGTCCTCCACCCAGCGCTGGAGGGTCTGGATGACCCGGGCGCCCTTGGGCAACAGGATGGGCAGACCCTGGCCGATCACATCCACGGTGGTAAAGAATTCCAGCTCCCGGCCCAGCTTGTTGTGATCCCGCTTCAGAGCCTCTTCCTGCTTGCGCAGGTACTCGTCCAGCTCGTCCTTGCTGGGGAAGGCGATGCCGTAGATCCGCTGGAGCATTTTCCGCTTGCTGTCGCCCCGCCAGTAGGCGCCGCAGGACTTGGTCAGCTTGAAGCCGTTGTGCTTGACCCGGCCGGTGTGATCCAGATGGGGGCCGGCGCACAGGTCGGTGAAATCACCCTGGGTATAGAAGGAAATGGTGGCATCCTCGGGCAGATCGTTGATGAGTTCTACCTTATACGGCTCATTTTTGCTCTCCATATAGGCGATGGCTTCGGCCCGGGGCTTTTCGCTGCGCTCGATGCGGATGCGCTCCTTGCAGATCTTCTTCATCTCGGCTTCAATCTTGGTCAGATGGTCGGGGGTGAAGGTGAAGGGCGCGTCAAAGTCGTAGTACCAGCCCTCGTCGATGGCGGGGCCGATGGCCAGCTGCACCTCCGGCCACAGGCGCTTGACAGCCTGGGCCATGATGTGGGAGCAGGTGTGCCAATAGGTCTTGCGGTATTCGGGGTTTTCAAAGGTGAATAAGGTTTCTTCGGACATGGTTTTTACCTCCTTTTGAATTGGGGAAGGTATAAAAAATACCCATCCCCTGAAAGATCAGGGGTGGGATACAGTAAAAGGCCGTATTCCACGGTTCCACCCTGGTTGCCTCGCAAAGCGAAGCCACTCATTGACGCGGTAACGGGCGTGCCCGGCGAATTATTTCCAATCCGCGGCTCGGAAGTGGTGACGCTCACGGCAGGGGTACGGAAGCCTTTCAGCAAAGCGGCTTCCTCTCTGGGAATCTTACCGGGAACGCGTGTCTTCGTCACAGCCTTTATCAAGCAAGAATTTAGCACATTTTTTTCAGAAAGTCAATCCCCCGCAGGGGAAAAACCAGAGTCGAAAAAGGAAAAGTATGGTCGAAACAGGGCGGAGGAGATGGCATAAGCAAAGGTAACTGAAATTTACAGAAGATTACATAATACGACAAACTATGTAAACATATGTAATCTTTTGACATAACATATCGCAAAAAGAGACAAGCTGCGACCAATATTTTGCATAGAAGTTTACGTAATTTATTCAAAAATAATATGTAAAAAGTTGACGAAATAAGGATTATTAGAAGAAATACTTGACTTTTTGAAGATTTTTGATATAATAATGCTATCGAAACATACACGGTATGCAAAATGTAATTTTTTGATACCACAGATTTCAAAGTGATACTTTTGTAACTTTTTTACCGGGAGGGATCGCCATGTATCGGACAAAGAATCGCCCAGGGAGAAAAGCGCGGCGGATGATCCGTCTCTATCTTTTCACGCTGACGCTGATTTTGACCCTGTCGCTCATGGCGCTGCTGGCCCAGACGGCTTTTGCCAAAACCTATGTCATCACCGACGGAGACCGGGTGGTGACCTACACCTCCTTTGCAACCGATCCGGCTGAGGTGCTGGGCCAGGCAGGCGTTTCCCTCAATGAATATGATACCTACACCACCGAAGCGGTGGAGGGCACGCAGACCATTTCCATCCGGCGTGCCCAGGAAGTAACCGTCCATTACCATGGCGAGGTCATGCGGGCCACCACCCTGGGCGAGACAGCGGGGGAGCTGCTGCGGCGCCTGAACCTGGATGTGTCCGGAGAGGACGTGACCTCCCATGGTTTGGATACACAGACCTATGACGGAATGGTGCTGCGGGTTGACCGGATCGTAACCCTCCAGGAGACCTACACCACCACCATTGCCCATGAGGTCTATTATTGCAACGATCCCGCCATTCCTGAGGGAACCCAGGATGTGCTGACCCCTGGAGAGGATGGAGAGATGCTGTGTACCGCCGGGGTGACCTATGTCAACGGGGAGGAAAGCGAGCGCACGGTGCTTTCCCAGACGGTGACAAAAATGCCCACCACCGAGGTGATCGGCATCGGCACCGGCGCCCAGACCGGGGAGGAAGGGGAACTGGTCATTGGGGACGGCTATATCCTTCTGCCCACCGGGGAGCTGCTGACCTACACCCGCACGGATACCGTCCGGGCCACGGCCTACACCCACACCGATGCGGGATGCGATTTCACCACTGCCACCGGCACCACGGTTCACCGGGGCACCGTGGCGGTGGATCCCCGCTACATCCCCTATGGTACCCGAATGTTCATCATGGCCAGTGACGGCTCCTACGTCTACGGCATTGCCACGGCCGAGGACTGCGGCGGCGACATCAAGGGCGACCGGATGGACCTGTACCTGCCCACCTTTGATGAATGCATGGAATTCGGCAGAAGAAGATGCACCATTTACTTTCTGGGATAAGGGAGAAGTTAGAAGTGTGGAGTTAGGAGTTTGGAGTGAGGAGTTTGGAGTGAGGAGTTGCTGGGCTTTTGGCGGCTGTGCTTTCCCCCTAACTCCAAACTACACACTCCACACTCCAAACTCGAAACGTATTGCAAACCCGCCTTTTTTCTGGTATGATACCCAGGAGAAAGGCGGGTTTTGCATGGTGAACGTATGTGATATTCAAGTGATGAAGCCGCTGCTTGCCCAGCATGGCTTCCATTTTTCCAAAGCCAAGGGGCAGAACTTCCTCATTGCGCCCTGGGTTCCCCAATCCATTGCGGAGCAGGCGGGCGTGGACGAAACAGCGGGGGTGTTGGAGATCGGCCCCGGCATTGGGCCGCTGACCCAGCAGCTGTGCCTCCGGGCGAAAAAGGTCTGTGCCGTGGAGCTGGATGAGCGGCTGGAGCCGATTCTGGATATTACGGTGGGGGAGTTTGACAATCTGGAGATCATCTGGAACGATGTGCTGAGGCTGGATCTGCCCGCACTGGTGGCGGGGGAGTTCCCCGGACTGCGGCCCATGGCCTGCGCCAATCTTCCTTACTATATTACGTCTCCAATTTTGACGGCGCTGCTGGAGGCGGGCTGCTTTGATTCCGTTACCGTCATGGTGCAGAAAGAAGTGGCCCAGCGGATCGCGGCGGCTCCCGGAACGGCAGATTACAGCGCCTTTACCGTATTCTGCCAGTATTACGCGGAGCCTAAGCTGCTGTTTGATGTGCCTGCCCACTGCTTTTTGCCCCAGCCAAAGGTTACCTCGGCGGTGATCCAGCTGAAGGTGCGGAAAAAACGGAACTGGGGGGCGCTGGACGAGGATGTGTTTTTCCGCACCGTCCGGGCCAGCTTTGCCATGCGGCGGAAAAAGCTGTCTAACGGTCTGGCCTCCGGTTTCCCGGAGCTGGGCAAGACCGGGGCGGCGGAGGTCATCGAAACGGCGGGCTTCGACGCCAATGTCCGGGGAGAGACCCTGGGCATTCCGGAATTTGTCCGGATTGCCAATGAAATTGTAAAACGGCGGAGGTAAAAAATGGAGAGAGATCCGATCGAATTTCTACTTTTGGATTTGGACGACACCATCCTGGATTTTCACAAGGCGGAGCGCATTGCTTTGAGCAAGACCATCCGGGATTTCGGCATGGAGCCGACGGAGGAGATTTTGGAACTGTACCACAAGATCAACCGATGGCACTGGGAGCAGCTGGAACTGGGAAAGCTGACCCGGG
Source organism: uncultured Oscillospiraceae bacterium (assembly GCA_964471315.1). GTDB lineage: Bacteria > Bacillota > Clostridia > Oscillospirales > Oscillospiraceae > Faecousia. Next base: position 22,188 of record CAYYGF010000008.1, read on the forward strand.
CGGAGGTGCTGGTGAACCGCTTCGGGGTGCTCTTTGAAAAGCTGGGCCGGGAGGTGAATGCTGTGGCTTGCGCCCATAGCTACGAGAGCAATTTGTCCATCGGCCACTATTTTCTGCCCGGGGCGGAGGAGGCGGTGAAGCGCCTGAGCCAAAGCTACCGGCTGTTTTTGGTGAGCAACGGCACGGCGTCGGTGCAGCAGGGCCGCATGACCAGCGCGGGACTCTATCCCTATTTTGAGCGGGTCTTTATTTCCCAGGAAATCGGCTTCAATAAGCCGGACAAGGCCTACTTTGACGCCTGCTTTGCCCAGATCCCCGGCTTTGACCGGAAAAAGGCGCTGGTGGTGGGGGACAGCTTGACCTCGGACATCCTGGGCGGCATCAACGCGGGGGTGAAAACCGTTTGGGTCAATCCGGAGAGAAAAAGCTGCGGCTCCATTCGGCCGGATTATGAGATCACGGCCTTGAGCCAATTGGAAACACTGCTGGAGGAATGGAAAAATGGAATACGAACTGGTGCATGAAATCAAAAACCTTTGCCGCAACAATCAGATGCGGGACATTTTCTTTGAGGAAGTGGACTGCGAGAATCCGGAGGCGTATCTGCGCCAGCGGCTCAGCGGAAAAACGGTGGATATGACGGTAGAGACGGGGGAGAACGGCTGCGTTACCATTCATGCGGTGGTGGATGGGCTGATTCAGAAGTTTGTGTTCACACCCATTTAATCCACCGCGTTTTTTAGGCCCCGAAGAACCCGAACTTCGGGGCGCTTTTTTGCAATTTCTGTGAAATTGTGGGTTGAATTTAAGCGGGATATGTGATACGATATCGTTGTATCGATATGGGCGCGATGTACGCCCTTGATTTGCATGCCCCGTTGCCGAGAAACGGGTGCGAAATGGAGAAGCCGGAGGCTGTCTCCGTTTCCCGATTTTTTCCTAAGGAGAACCAAACTATGCCTCATACCATTGCGGTTGCCGGTAAGGGCGG
>CAYYGF010000009.1:0-22884 GCA_964471315.1 uncultured Oscillospiraceae bacterium
CCCCGGCCGCCCCGGCTCTGGGTCCGGTAGGTGTCCACGGGCATCCGCTTGATGTAGCCCTCATTGGACAAGGTAAAGGCGCAGGTCTCCTCCTCGATTAGGTCCTCGATGTCAATCTCGTCCTCGATTTCCTGGATCTCGGTCTTGCGCTTGTCGCCGAACTTATCCCGAATTTCGATCAGTTCCTCCCGGAGCAGGGCTTTCAGCTTGCCTTCATCCGCCAGCAATTCCAGATAGTAGTTAATTTTCTCCAAGAGTTCGTCATACTCATTTTGCAGCTTCTCCCGATCCAGACCCTGGAGGGCTTTCAGCCGCATGTCCAGAATGGCCTGGGCTTGAATATCATCCAGCCCAAACCGCTCCATCAGCTTGATCTTGGCATCATCATAGGCGGAACGAATGATGTGAATGACCTCGTCGATGTTGTCCTGGGCGATGAGCAGGCCTTCCAGCAGGTGGGCGCGCTCCCGGGCCTTACGCAGGTCATACTGGGTGCGCCGGGTTAGGATTTCTTCCTGGTGCTTGAGGTATTCGTCAATGATCTGCCGCAGGGAGAGAATTTTGGGCTGCTTCTGGTTGTCCACCAGCGCCAGCATGATGATGCCGAAGCTAGACTGCAAGGCAGTCTGCTTGAACAGGTTATTCAGCACCACTTGCGGATTGGCATCTTTTTTCAGCTCGATCACCATCCGCATACCATTGCGGTCGGTCTCGTCCCGGAGGTCGGAAATGCCTTCCAGGCGCTTATCCTTCACCTGCTCGGCGATGTTCTTGATGAGCTGGCGTTTGTTCACCTGATAGGGCAGCTCCGTGACGATAATCCGCATCCGATCCTTGCCGAATTCCTCAAACTCCGTCCGGGCGCGGACAATGACTTTGCCCCGGCCAGTGGCGTAGGCTGCCCGAATGCCGCTGCGGCCCATGATGATGCCGCCGGTGGGGAAATCCGGGCCGGTGATATGCTCCATCAGATCCGTCAGTGTTGCCTCGGAATCATCCAGCACAGCCACGCAGGCATTGATGACCTCCGTCAGATTGTGGGGCGGAATGTTGGTAGCCATGCCCACGGCGATGCCGGAGGAACCGTTCACCAGCAGGTTGGGAAAGCGGGAGGGCAAAACTCTCGGCTCTTTCCGGGTTTCATCGAAGTTGGGATCCCAGTCCACGGTTTCCTTGTCGATGTCCCGGAGCATTTCGTTGGAAATTTTGCTCAAGCGGGCCTCGGTATACCGGTAAGCTGCCGGGGGGTCTCCGTCCACGGAGCCGAAGTTGCCGTGGCCGTCCACCAGCATATAGCGCATGGAAAAATCCTGGGCCAGACGCACCATGGCGTCGTAAACAGACGCATCGCCATGGGGATGGTACTTACCCAGCACATCACCCACGCAGGTGGCCGACTTCTTAAAGGGTTTGTCCGAGGTCAGGCCACTTTCGTACATGGTGTACAGAATCCGGCGGTGAACCGGCTTTAGGCCGTCCCGCACGTCGGGCAGCGCCCGGCCCACGATAACGGACATGGCGTATTCAATATAGGACTTTTCCATTTCGTCCACCAGGTTCGACTGGGTAATCACCTGGTCGGGGAAACGGATGTCCTCGGGTTTATAGCTGCGGTTATGTGCCAAAGAAAGCACCTCCATATAGTATGCAATTGACAATTAACAATGTACAATTGACAATTTGGTATCCCCTTCGGGGATCATTTAACTTTTAATTCCGTCTCGAAGCACACCACAATTGTCAACTGTCAATTTTCAATTGTCAATTATTAAATGTCAATATTCACAGCATATTTTGCGTTCTGCTCGATCCATTCCTTCCGCGGCTCCACCTGCTCGCCCATGAGGACGGTGAAGATGGCGTCCGCCCGCTGGGCGTCCTCCAGGGTGATCCGGCGGAGCGTCCGCTTTTCCGGATCCATGGTGGTCTCCCACAGCTCATGAGGATCCATTTCGCCCAGACCCTTGAACCGGCTGATATCCACCTTGGCATTGGGATTGTCCGCGCGCATCTGAGAGGAAATGGCGTCCCGCTGCTCGTCGGAGTAGGCGACCTTGGTGGTTCTGCCCCGGGTCAGCTTATACAGCGGCGGCACCGCGGAATAGACATAGCCGTGCTCAATCAGCGGCCGCATGTACCGGAAGAAGAAGGTCAGAAGCAAGGTTCGGATATGGGCGCCGTCCACGTCCGCATCGGACATGATGACCACCTTGTGGTAGCGCAGCTTTTCAATGTCGAATTCCTCTCCTATGCCCGCGCCCAATGCCACAATCAGAGGATACAGCTTATCGTTGCCGTAAATTTTGTCGGCCCGGGCCTTTTCCACGTTCAGCATCTTGCCCCACATGGCCAGAATCGCCTGGAACCGGGAGTCCCGGCCCTGGATGGCGGAGCCCGCAGCGGAATCACCCTCGACGATGTAAATTTCGCAGAGACTGGGATCCCGCTCATTGCAGTCCTGAAGCTTGTCCGGCATCTGGCCGGATTCCAGGCCGGTTTTCCGGCGGATGGACTCCCGGGCCTTCCGGGCGGCTTCCCGGGCCCGGTTGGCCATCATGGCCTTGTCCAGAATGGCCTTGGCGGTCTGGGGGTGCTCCTCAAAATAGGTAGTCAGCTGATCGTTTACGATCTGATCCACCAGGGTACGGATATAGGCGTTGCCCAGCTTGGCCTTGGTCTGGCCCTCGAACTGGGCGTCCGTCAGCTTGACGGAAATAATGGCGGTGATGCCCTCCCGGCAATCCTCGCCGGAAACCTTGTCGTCACCCTTGATGATGCCGTTTTTCACACCGTAGGCATTCAGCACCCGGGTCAGAGCGGTTTTGAAGCCCGTCTCGTGCATGCCACCCTCCGGGGTGCGCACGTCGTTGGCAAAGCTCATCATAAATTCATTGTAGCCATCGTTATACTGCATGGCGATTTCCGCAGAGGCATCTCCCTTATTGCCGCTCATGTAAATCACGTCCTGGTGCAAAGGCGTTTTGTTCCGGTTGCACCAGACGGCAAATTCCCGGATACCGCCCTCGTAGCACATGGTTTCCGTGATCTGCTTTTCATCAACCCGGTCATCGGTGATGGTGATGGACAGCCCGGCATTCAGGAAGGCTTCCTCCCGCATCCGCTCATGGAGAATTTCGTAATCATACACCAGGGTGTCAAACATCTCCGGGTCAGGCTGGAAGGTGACTTCGGTACCGGTTTTGTCGGTTTTGCCCACGATTTTCATTTCCTGGGTGATATGGCCCCGGGCAAACTTCATTTCGTAGATGTTTCCATTCTTATGAACCCGCACCCGCAGCCATTCCGACAAGGCGTTGACCACCGACGCGCCCACGCCGTGGAGGCCGCCGGAAACCTTATAGCCGCCGCCGCCGAACTTACCGCCGGCGTGGAGCACGGTGTACACCACTTCCAAAGCGGGCCGTCCGGTCTGGGGCTGGATGTCCACAGGGATACCACGGCCATCATCGGTGACGGTGATGGAATTTCCAGGATTGATGGTCACGGTGATATGCTTACAGTAGCCCGCCAACGCTTCGTCAATAGCGTTGTCCACGATCTCATAGACCAGGTGGTGCAGGCCGCTGCTGGATGTGGAGCCAATATACATACCGGGACGCTTACGAACCGCCTCCAGGCCCTCCAGAACCTGAATCTGCTCCGCGCCGTATTCTTGGGTCACTTTTGTTTCGTCAGACATGTTTGTCCTCCCATGTGATTACAATTGACAGTTGAAAATTGGCAATTGACAATTATGGTATCGCCTTCGGCGATTATTTCATTTTGCGTGAAGCGCACACCGTAACTGTCAATTGTCAATTGTCCATTGTCAACTAATAAATGATTTTTCCATTTCTAATAGAAATTGTCTTTCCAAGTTTCGTAAACCGTCCTTCTTCGCAGCAGGTGATGAACACCTGGCCGGAAACGATCTGGTTCAGCACAAAATCCTGCCGGCCGGGATCCAGCTCGGAGAGAACGTCGTCCAGCAGCAGCACCGGCTCTTCGCCCCATTCCCGGGCCATCAGCTCCCGCTGGGCCAGCTTCAGACTGATGGCGGCTGTCCGGGTCTGTCCCTGGGAGCCGTAGATCTTCAAATCAATGCCGGATAAGGTGACGGTGAAATCATCCTTGTGGGGGCCGGTCAGACATTGCGCCGTCTCCAATTCCGCCTGCTGGTGCGTTTCCAGATGGGCAAGCAGATCCTGGGTCAGCTGACTCACCGGGGCAAAGGGATCGGACACCGTGGAAACGGTTTTGTACTCCAGCCGGAAATCCTCCGCGCCGCCGGAAAACTGGCGGTGATAGCCTGCCGCCGCCTTTCCCAGGGCATCATAAAATCGGGCGCGGTAGGAAATCAGCAACGCGCCCACCTGGCACAGCCGGGTATTGTATACCGGCAAAATATCCAGCAAAGCAGGGTTTTCAAACCGATCCTTCAAAATCCGGCTTTTTTGCTCCAAAATCCGATGATATTCCGTCAAGGCTGCGTCATAGTTGGGTCTAAGTTGACATAACCCGGAATCTCCAAACCGCCGCCGCTGGGCTGCCCCGGTTTTCAGAACCATCAAATCTTCCGGGCAGAACAGCACCGTTGGCAGCACACCGGCGATATCCGCCGTGGAGCGTTTTTTTGCCCCGTTTCGGTATAGCTGCCGGGGACGATTGTCGGGAAACAGGAGAAACCGTAATTTTTGCTCCCGCTCCTGGGAAAAAACCACCCCTTGAAGCTCCCCAAAATCCGCCCCAAAGCGCACCATTTCCCGCACTTTTTGTGCTCGAAAGCTTTTCCCGCTGCCAAGATAGGCGATGGCCTCCAGCAGATTGGTCTTCCCTTGGGCGTTGTCTCCCACGATCAGATTCACGCCGGGGTTAAATTCCAGCGCCGCAGCTTCATAATTTCGGAAGGAGCGCAGCGAAAGGCTCTCAACATTCATAGCTGGGCGCAGATCAAGTAGGTCTGCTCCTGGTAGCCGAATTTGTCACCGGGGCGCAGCTTTTTTCCCCGCATATCGCAGACCTGACCGTTCACCGTGACCTGCCCCTCCTGGATCAGCACCTTGGCTTCTCCTCCGGACATCACGGCGTTAGCCAGCTTCATGGCATCCTGCAATTTGATATACTCTGTGGTAATCGTCACCGGAATGACGTTTTCCTTCTTTTTCACCGTTACTTTCATAAGCACAATACTCCCGTAGGGCGGCTTGCCCTCAAGCCGCCGCATATTTCCCTTGCGGAATTCACGGCGGGCTGAGGGCAGCCCGCCCTACCATTTTGGATTATACGTTCTTGATCCGGACCGGCAGCACCATGTAGGCAAAATCATATTTTTCATCCACCGGAGTCAAGACGATGGGGCTTAACCCATTGGTCAGCTCCAGGGTCACTTCCTCGGAGGGAACCGCCCGCAGGGCATCTGCCAGGTACCGGACGTTGAAGCCAATTTCCAGCTCCTTGCCGTCACCCGCCAGAGAGCAGCGATCCTCTGCGGCGCCAATGGTGGTGGAGGTTCGCATTTGCACCTCCTGGTTTCCAAAAACGCAGCGAACGGGACTTTTGTATTTTTCCGAGACGATCAAGCCAACCCGATCCACGGAGGAGGACAAATCCCCCACATTGGCCACCAGCTTGACAGGGCAGTCGGTAGGCACCACCCGCCGCCAATCCAGGAATTCTCCGTCCAGCAGACGGCAGACCAGGGTTGCCTTGCCCATCTGGAACAGAATGTGTCGGGAACCCAGGGTAAAGGCCGCATTGTCATCCGTGTCCGTGACAATTTTTTCCACTTCCTTCAGTCCAGCGGCAGGCACCACAAAGCTCAGCTCCCGGCCGGTTTCCTCCTCGGGGTGGAAGGTTCGGCGGGCAAGACGGAAACCATCCACCGCAATGGCCGTAATAGAATCGTTGGTCACCTCAAATTTCACGCCGGTGTGAATGGGGCGCCCTTGGTTTTCCGATACGGCAAAAATGGTGCCGGAAATCAGTTCCTTCAGCTTGCACTGGGGAATCCGAATGGCCCGGCCATCGTTCACATCCGGCAGCTCCGGATAATCTTCAGCGGATTCCGCGGAGATGGTAAAGGAGGCGTAGCCTGCCCGGATGGACACCTTATAGCTTTCATCCACCACAACAGTCACCGGCCCCTCGGGCAGACGGCGCACAATGTCGCCGAACAGCTTTGCCGGAAGAATACACTCGCCGGGGTCGGATACTTCCGCTTCGATATCATAGGTAATGGCGGTTTCCATATTATAGCCGGTGAGGCTCAGACCCATCCCGGCCTTGCAGAGAATGCCCTCAATGACGGAAAGGCTGCTTTTCTGGGCCACGGTACGGCCTGCAATATTCAGTCCCGTGACCAGCATACTTTTTTCACAGGTAAAACGCATCGTCAAATTCCTTTCGTGTAAAATGAAAATAGAGATATTTCTCTATCATAGGTTTGGATAGTCGTGGTAACAGTAGTGGAAAGTTATGTGGAAAAGTGGGTTTTATTTTAGAAACACAAGGCTTTTTTCTCCACAGGGCAATGTGGGCTTTTGGAAACTTTTCCACAGGGGCTGTGAAAGGCGTTTTTTCGTCTGCTTTTTCCACAGGTTTTCTTTCCACAATGAACAGGGGCTGTGGATAAATTTTTAAAATGAAAAATTGGAAATGCAAAATGCAGAATTGTGGTATGTCCTTCGGACATGATTTTCATTCCGCATTCATCCTTCCGCATTTTGCATTTCAATTACAGGCAGGAGTTGATATTGGCGGTAATGTCCCGGATGTTGTTCTGCATGTTGGTGTCCCCATTTTTCAGAGCCACCTCCACCTTGCGGATGGCGTAGAGCACCGTGGAGTGATCCCGGGCAAATTCCTTGCCGATGTCCGGCAGGCTTAGGTTGGTCAGCTTCCGGATCAGGTACATGGCCACCTGGCGGGCTTCCGCGGTGCCCTTGTTTTTCTGGGTACCCCGGAGAACGGATTCGTCCACGTTGTAGAACTTGCTCACTTGGGTGATAATCAGCGCCGGCGTGGGCAGGGCGTTGCCCTCGGACTTGAACATGTCGTCAATGGCCCGGGAGATGTTGGGCAGATCCAGGGGCATGTTGTTTAAGTCCCGATAGGCGAGTATTTTTTTCACGGTACCCTCAATCTGCCGGACGTTGTTGGTGATATTGATGGCGATGTAGTTGCACACCTCGTCATCCAAATTCAGTCCCAGCTGCTTGGCCTTGTTTTTGATGATGGCCATTCTTGTTTCGTAGTCCGGAGGATTGATGTCCGCGATCAGACCCCAGAGGAACCGGCTGCGCAGCCGCTCCTCCAGGGTGAGCATATCGTCGGGCTTTCGGTCGGAGGTCAAGACGATCTGCTTGTGCTCCTCGTAGAGCTTATTAAAGGTATGGAAGAATTCCTCCTGGGTGGATTCCTTTCCGGCGATGAACTGAATATCATCCACCAGAAACAGATCTGCCTCCCGGTATTTGGAGCGGAACTCAATGTTTTTGCCGTTTTTAATGGCGTCAATCAATTCGTTGGTAAACTGATCGCCCTTAATGTAGACAATGTTGGCATTGGGGTTTTCCTTGCGGATGCCGTTGGCAATGGCGTACAGCAGATGGGTCTTGCCCACGCCGGGAGGCCCGTAGAGAAACAAAGGGTTATACACCTGGCCGGGGGTTTTGGAAACCGCGATGGCGGCGGAATGGGCGAACCGGTTACTGGGGCCGACCACGAAATTGTCGAAGGTGAACTGGGGATTAAAATCCATGGCGGCGGGGGCAGCGCCCTTGCTTTTTCGGGCGTTCAGCTCCTCGTCACCGAATACCAGCAGCTTGGCATCGGAATTGAAAATCTCCTTTAGCGCGTCCTGAATGTAATCGGTACAGCGGCGGCGAATGATCTCCCGGCGGAAATCCGAGGGAGAATAGAGAATCAGATTGTTTTCGTTCAGCTCCACGACCTCAGCGTCATCAAACCAAGCCGATACGGTGACAGCGCCCAGACGCTCTTCCATATGGCTTAAGACCTTTGCCCAGACATAGGCGGATGAATACATGATGCGGCTCCTTTCCGTCTCTTTTTTGAAGCCAAAAAGAATCACAGGCGGCTTCTGCTTAAGCATAAGGCAGCGCCGCATAATGGGGCAAGGAGATTCGGCGAGAGATTTTGGCACAAGCGAACGTATAAAAAACGCGGGAATACGGGATGTATTTCCCATTTTTCATACGGCACGATTGGGGCAAAAGATCCGCCGAAGCCCACAGTTCCCACCCAGCGGTGTTGCCATAATTATTCAATCTAAATTTTATCACATTTATCCACAAAACACAAGGAGTTTTTGTGGAAAATCCAAGAAAATCCTGCCGAAAAAATCCCGTTTTTTCGGTTAAGAACTGTTCAGCTTTTCTCGGAATCGTTCCCGAAAGCAGCGGTTCGTCAAAAGGCAGGACATCTCCATGGACAACCATGCGCCTTGGGTGGACAGATATACAATTCCCGGCGGCGGCAGTTTAAATTTTCGTCAAAAAAACGGATTGACCCTGTAGAAAACCTATGTTAAAATTGGTGATTAATAAGAAAAAGCAAAGCATCTCTGCCGCCTTGGGCAATGGCAGCGCCGGACGGCAGGGAGGAAGGGTGACGGGAGCGATTCCATGCCAACTTTGAAAAAATTCTGGACGTATCTGGTGATCGCCTTTGTGGCCATGGTGGCAGCGGTGAACTATGAGCTGTTTATTTTTCCCAACCAGTTTGCCCCGGCAGGCTTGAACGGCATCTGCACCATGGTGCAGTACATCACCGGCATCAGCGTGGGTTATCTGAGCCTGCTGGTCAATGTGCCACTGGCATTGTGGTGCTACATTGAGGTCAGCAAGCCGGTAGCCCTGCGCAGCATGGTGTATGTGATTACCTTTTCTCTGGGACTGCTGATCCTGGATCGGGTGGATTTTTCCGCCATTGCTTATGCCACGGATAACGGCACCAGCAAAATTCTGGGGCCGCTGGTGGCCGGTATCATCCAGGGCTATGTCTATTCCATTTTGGTCAAGGCCAGCGCTTATACCGGCGGCACGGATTTTATCTCCGCGATTTTACACAAGCGCAACCCGGAGAAATCCTTCTTCAGCATGAGCTTCGCCATCAATTCCATGATCGCCGTGTGCAGTTTCTTTGTTTACGGCCATCAGATGGAGCCGGTGATTCTGTGCATTCTCTACTGCTTCATGTCCACCACTGTGGGGGACAAGCTGATGAAGTCCGGCCGGGAGGCCATCTGTTTTGAGATCATCACCGACTATCCCCAGGAAATCTCCGATGAGATCATCGAAAAGCTGCATCACACCACTACCCTGATTCCCGCCAAGGGCATGTATTCCGGCCACGAGACCAATCTGCTGATCTGTGTGGTGAATAAGAACCAGGCCACCACCGTGTCGTCGATCTGCAAGGGGTATCCCAACACCTTCGCCATTGTGGACCCGGTCCGGGAGGTCATGGGCAACTTCAAGCGCATGAGTACCAGCGGCAGGGAAGTCAAGGAAGTCCTGGACGCGGGTGATGGAAAAACCTTATAATCAATTGTCAATTATTTTATATTTAGGAGGAAAAATCAATGGCTTACTACTACCCGGAACCCAGCCACACCTTCAGCGAATATCTGCTTATCCCCGGCTATACCTCTGAGGAGTGCATTCCCGACCGTGTCAGTCTGAGAACGCCTCTGGTCAAGTACCGCAAGGGCGTGGAGGAGCCGGCCATTTCTCTGAATGTGCCTCTGACTTCCGCGGTGATGCAGTCTGTGTCCAACGACACCCTGGCCATTGCCCTGGCAAAGGAGGGCGGCATCAGCTTCATTTTCGGCTCTCAGACCATCGAGAACCAGGCGGCCATGGTGGCGCGGGTCAAGGGTTATAAGGCTGGCTTTGTGACCTCCGCATCCAATCTGACTCCCGACGCGACGTTGGCGGACGTGCTGGCGCTGAAGGCCCGCAACGGCTTCTCCACCGTGGCCATCACCGAGGATGGCAGCGCCAACGGTAGGCTATTGGGCATCGTCACCAGCCGGGATTACCGGGTGTCCCGGATGGATCCTTCCGATAAGGTTTCCGACTTTATGACGCCCCGGGAAAAGTTGGTCACCGCCCCCAAGGAGACCACGCTGAAGGAAGCCAACGACATTATTTGGGCGCATAAGCTGAACAGCCTGCCCATTGTGGATGATAATGACCATCTGCTGTACTTTGTGTTCCGCAAGGACTATTCCTCTCACAAGGAGAATCCCTTGGAGCTGTTGGACGACAAGAAGCGCTACCTGGTTGGCGCGGGCATCAACACCCGGGACTATGCCACCCGGATTCCCGCTTTGCTGGAGGCCGGTGCGGATGTGCTGGTTATCGACTCCTCCGAGGGCTACACCTGCTGGCAGAAGAACACCATCCAGTGGGTTCGGGAGAACTATGGCGACACCGTGAAAATCGGCGCCGGCAACGTGGTGGATAAGGACGGCTTCCGGTTCCTGGCAGAGGCCGGCGCGGACTTCGTCAAAGTCGGTATCGGCGGCGGCTCCATCTGCATCACCCGGGAGACCAAGGGCATCGGTCGTGGCCAGGCCACCGCGCTGATCGAAGTGGCTGCCGCTCGGGATGAATACTTCCAGGAGACCGGCATCTATGTGCCCATCTGCTCCGACGGCGGCATTGTTCACGATTACCACATGACCCTGGCTCTGGCCATGGGCGCGGACTTCCTGATGCTGGGCCGGTACTTTGCCCGGTTCGATGAGTCTCCCACCAACAAGGTGATGGTTAACGGCGCCTACATGAAGGAGTACTGGGGCGAAGGCTCCAACCGGGCCCGGAACTGGCAGCGTTACGACCTGGGCGGCTCCACCAAGCTGAGCTTTGAGGAGGGTGTGGATTCCTACGTCACTTACGCAGGTTCCCTGCACGACAACGTGGAGGCATCCCTGTACAAGGTTCGCTCCACCATGTGCAACGTGGGCGTAACCAATATCCCCGACCTCCAGCGGGACGCCAAGCTGACCCTGGTATCCTCCGTCTCCATCGTGGAAGGCGGAGCCCACGACGTAACCCTCCGCTCCGCCTCCAACGTAAAATAGGCGGCCAGTTGTGTTTTTGGGAAATCTCGGCATCTTCTAACCACCCCAAAAAGGCACATTTGCGCAGCCTGAGACCTCCCAAGAAAACCTAAGAATTTAAGACCTTAAAGTAACCATAGATGAAAATACCCAAGGGCGAATTGCTCTTGGGTTTTCTATACACAAAAATCGCTTTATTAATAATAGTCCAATTTATTGGACATATAATTTGTATAATGTAATCTGGACTATAGAACTTAATATCTACAAGAAATACTAAGAGATGTCGAGATTCTATAAATATCACCTTTATTTTGGATGTGAGATATGGTAGAATAATACAAAATAGTCTATTAAATCAGAATGTACTTCAACACTACGCTATTGAGAAAGGATAGATGTGTTTATCGCCGAATTTGCTGATAAACAAACGCAATGGAGGAATCTATGAATCAGCCAGTGGATTATAAAGAATTATACATCACCCGATACGGAGGGAAGCTGTTTGAAGAAACTGCTGCCGAGATAGATGGTATTTTGGATGCGGTAGAGCAAGAAGAACTGCGGGTGGAATTATGTGATGACCTATTATATTCCATCACAACCGGGTATACCCATTATGACCCCAAACGTGAATTCCAAAGCATTCCTGCCATGAAGCTGTTTCTTTCCAATGCAAAGAAACTGGGGAAAAACAGGCATTATTTCTGGAGTCTATATTACTTCTTTCAAAAGGATTACAATCGCTGTATCAAAGAGATAGATGTCCAGCTTTCGCTGATGGCGGAACAGATGAAAGCCTCAGACGAAGAGGCAGTGTCCATATTTGACGAATCCACATTCTGTAATTATTTTGTTGAGCCCTTTAAAAATGCCTATGAGGGCTTTTGGGGGCAGCTATCCAATTTGCTGGGAAAATACCCTGTTTCCCAGGAGATAAAGGAATATTGCCAAGTAATAAAAGCCTTCTATACGGTAGAAGCGCAGGATGAAGTGATTGACGAATTGACTGCATTTGTCCAGAAGCACCCTTCCTTTACTTCTGTTTACGAGCTGCTGGGCTGTCTCTATTTTGACAGCAAAAAGTGGAGAAATGCTCTGGCTTATTTCCAGAAAGCCTTAGTCGATGGAAACAAGGCACTCCTTCCTATAATCATTGTCTATGACTACATGGCGGCTTGCTGCAGCAGCATCAAGGACTACAGGCAAGAGGAAGAATACTACAGAAAAAGCTTGGAGATTGACAGAGATTATCCGTATTTGCTCAACAATCTTGGTTACTGTCTGTATAAGCAGCGTCGTTATGGAGAAGCAAAGGCGCTGTTTCAGGAATGCCTGGATAAGGACGTTGATACAGATTATGCGGCCAACAACTATGTCCGGGTACTGATTGCAACCGGCAGGAACAAGGATGCCAAAGCTTTTGTCAAGAAGGGACAATTCAAGATAGCGAAAGCGTTAAGAGACAAGGTTTCCAAGCTGGATGATTCCAATGCGAGAATCAAAAAAGATGTGGTAATGGAACCTGTCGAACAGGCAGAAGCAGTTGCGTTTGAGGCTGTTGATTTTGGGATAAAACGACAGCAGTTTTCCAGTGAAAAACTACTGGAAGATGAACTGACTCTTCGCCTTGAAGCAGGAATGCCTGTGTTTGGTATGAATCTTCACATCTATGACCACAAAGGAGATTTCTATGGCAGACAGTATCCCTTTGAAATGGGCAGATTGGATTTGCTGTGCGAGGATAACAACGGAAATCTTTATATCATTGAATTAAAGAAGGATTCTGGATACGATGATGCCTATGTCCAGACAGCGCAGTATCTCGATTGGTTTGAAAAAGAGCCTATCTCCCAGGGAAAGAAAGTCTATGGCATTATCTGTCTGAACTCTCCTACGCCGGAACTGGTCGGAAAGGTTCGTAATGACCCAAGAGTGAAGCTGTTTGAATATCAGATTTCTTATACAGAAATCAAGTAGATTATTGTAAAAATCCGAGTTGATTACAATAATTGTGAAATGATGCTGGGAGACCGGAAACCATGGGTGAAGGAGGATGACCAATGTTGCCCCCGAAGCTAGAAAACTCAACTGAAAAGGAACGGGAGAGCTATATTAAAAGTGCCTTGCGCTGCAAATCCGACTGTGAAAACTGCGGCATGTGTAAGGTATTCCATGGCAAAACCCCAGAGGTGGTCTATGCCGACTATATTGCCGGTAAAAGAACCTTTGCGGATATTACCGCCGAATACCGATGATGGGAGGATGCGATTAACAAAACAGTCAGTAGAGCAGACAAATTGTTATTGATAATTGGGCTATGGAGGAACTTAAGCCATTGCCGATTTTATGGAGTCAAAATATTCGGAACTACAGCTTCCCGCTCATATTATTTCTGAAAATTCTCAATATAACTGGTTGCTAAAGGCATCGGCTTGCGTTATAATACTCTTGCAAGGTCATTATATGTTTTTGGGAAATCTCGGCATCTTCTAACCACCCCAAAAAGGCACATTTGCGCAGCCTGAGACCTCCCAAGAAAACCTAAGAATTTAAGACCTTGTGTAGCACATTTTTTCGTGCTACATAAGGTCTTTTTTTCTTCTTATTTTGTCCTTGCAAATCACTCAGCTACCCCTGCTTTCCTCCCCTTCGGGACATGAGCAGACCCAGAAAAGATATCCATTTTTCTCTGGGCAAACCCCAATTTTCCCCCATTATATTATCGTTTCAACCCCTCAAAACGGGCGGGAAATCCCCGTATTTTTCTCTTCGAGATTCCAACGGGAAAAGATAGGGTCAAGAAAAGGCCCTGCAAGAAAATCTAAGAATTTAAGACCTTGTGCAGTACATTTCGGTGTGCTGCATAAGGTCTTTTTTTGTTCTTATTTTGTCTTTGCAAATCACGCAGCCACCCCTGCTTTTCTCCCCTTCGGGACAAGAGCAGACCCAGAAAGAAACGTCATATATCTCTGGGCAAACTCCAATTTTTCCCCATCCTATTATCCTTTCAACGCAAAGAAACAGGCAGGAAATTCCCGTATTTATCTTTTCAAGAGTCCAACAGGAAAAGATAGCTTTCCCATTCTTCATCCTTGCTTTCTTGTTCATTCTGGTGTATATTAAATAATAGTATACAAAGTTCGGCACCTATTGTATAATGCGGATTGTGACATTTGTGCGGTGTTGCCTTAGCCCATAAACACATTTAAAATGCCCCCATGCGTTGCTTGGCAGCGCATGGGGGCTTCTGTAATTTCGGGCTTATTTCGCGCCCATGAGAATCCGGGCCAAATCGGAATTGGCGTCCAGGATGACGGTTTTTTCTTCGCCGTTTAGGCTGGCCTTCAGCGCGTCCAGGGCCAGGGTAAATTCGTAAAAGTCCTTCTTGTCCGGGGTATCGTAGGCCTCGGCCAGCAGGCGCATGTATTCGCCTTCGCCTTCGGCTTCCAGCTTGGCAGCCTCGGCCTCCGCGTCAGAGATGAGAATGTTCACCTGCTTGTCCACATCATTGCGGATGATGGAAGCTTCGTAGTTGCCGTCGGCGGTGTACTTCTCCGCCATCTGGTTCCGCTCAGAGATCATCCGGCCGTAGACCGCGTTCAAGTTGCTTTCCGGCAGGTCAAACTGCTTGATCTTCACATCCTCCACCCGGATGCCGTAGGTCTTGGCCAGGGCGTCCACATCGGTGGCGATGTTCTCATAAATTTCATTCCGCTTGGCGCCGTCCTCCATGTTGATGATGTTGGACTGGGCCAGGGTGCCCATGACGGTTTTCAGCTCGTTATAGGTCAGCGCATCCAGCCGCTGCTCGGCAACGGCGGTAGTGCCCAGGGTCTGATAGAACAGCTTGGGGTCGGAGATGCTCCATAGAATGTAGCAGTCCACGGTCATATTCTGCTTGTCGGAGGTCAGCACCTCAGAGGGCGGGATGTCATACAGCTGGGTGGCTTTGCTGAAATACTTCACGCTGTCCAGGAAGGGCACCTTGAAGTGCAGCCCCGCTTCATCCGTGGTGGAAATGATCTTGGAGAACCGAACGGTGCAGGCGTACTCGTCTTCTCGGACGGTGAACAGGCTGTTGAGGCCCAGCAGGGCAATTAGCAGCACAACGATAATCGCAATGGCGCTTTTTTTCATGTTATTGTCCTCCATCGGCGTTGACCAGAGACTCCAGGGGCAGGAGCATCTGGACATCGGAACCGCTGCCTGCCGTATTGATATACAGCTTCACATCGGGCAGCACATTGGATATGGCTTCGTAATACATGCGGGAACGGGTGATGGCCGGATTCTGGGCATACTCGGCGTACATAGCCTGGAACATAGCCACCTGCTCATGGGCTTCGTTGACCCGCTTTTGGCGCAGATATTCCGCGTTCTGTATCAGCTTGTCGGCTTTGGCCTGGGCGTTGGGAATCTGGGCGTTTTTGTAGGCCTTGGCATCATTGATGACGGTCTCGGCCTTCTGTTTGGCGGTCTCCACCGCTTTGAAGGCTTCAATGACCTCCTGTGTTGGCGGCTCCGCATCCTGGATCTTCACGTCCACCAGGGTCAGACCGATGTCATATTCGTCCAAAATGCCGGTGACCAGCTCCTTGACCTGGCGCTGGATGTTCTCCTTACCGTCTGTGAGTACGGAATCCACGGTGGAGGAGCCCACCACATTTCGCACCTGGCTCTGGATCAGATTCCGCAGAATCAGCTCCGGATTGTTGGAGGAGTAGAGGTACTGCACCGGGTCGGAGATTTTGTACTCCACGAAGAAGTCTACATTGACGATGTTATAATCACCGGTGATCATGGTGCTTTCGCTTTCATTGAAATCGTTGCTGCCATTGGAATAGCCCAGCTCGATTTTCTGATAGACATTCACATCCACCTTTTCCACCTGCTGGATACCGAAGGGCAGCTTGAAGTGGACACCGGCATCGGTCACGTCCGTAACCTTGCCGAAGGTGGTCACCACCGCCTGCTGCTTATCGTCCACGGTGTAGTAGCAGGTACCAGCCAGGGTCAGCACCACCAGTGCCAGCAGTACAACAAGAATGGTCTTGCCGGTTCGCTTCATGTCAGGCTTTTTCTTCTTGGGCGGGGTTTCCGGCGACCAGCGGTAGGTTCCGTTTTCTTCCATTTCCATTGCTTTACTCCTTTACAAATTTGATTTTTGGTTACAATTTGGCAATCATGTCCTCGGCTTGGGCCTTCAGACAGTTGGCACACCAGACTGTGAGCATGACCTTCAACACCTTCACCAGCTTTTCCCGGGCGCCGGGTACCGGCTCGGAATAGTCGGCTGTGACCTCTGTCAGCGCTTCGTCCCAGCTTTTCTCGCCGCCGATGTATCTGGCCCGTGCGGCCAGCCGGACGAAGAAGAAAAACAGCATGGTGTCATCCACCAGGTCATCGCTTTCGTCTGCCAGGTCGCCGTTGAGGTAGCGCATCAGCTTCACAATCTGATCCAGGGGCATGGCACCCTTGAGAATGTTCATGTTGATGAGGCGGCAAAGCTGTTCCATGTTGTAGCGCTTGTTCACAGGGGCTGGCAGAAATTTCCGCTTCACCCAATTCTGCACGGTGTAGGGTTCCAGCCCGGTGATGCTGGCCACCTGGCTGAGCGTCAGCCCGCCTGCCAGAAACAGGGCCGAGAACCGTTCCTCCGTCCGGTCGGCGTCCTCGCGGCTGGCAGAAAGCGTGGTGCCGGGAATGTTCCACTGCATGGGGATTCCTCCTTATTCCGGGTTTTGTCGTCAATCGCTGAACAATTTGAAACTTTTTCTGCGTAACATGATAATAACATATGGTCATATAATTGTCAAGAATGGTTTAATAATTACTATATACAAACTTGTGATCTGAAAATTGTGTAAGACTCACAATTACCCAATTTTGTGGTTCCATTCTTGCAGTGCGGTATGCGTACCTTTCTTGCATCGGATTTGCAATACTAAAAATATCAGAAATACTGCGCAATTCCTGTTCGCAATCCCATTTCTTTTTGCAATTTGCCACTTTACGAACTGTCAAAAGTGTTGTACAATACGGTATACATGAATGGGGAGGTGGAATGGATGCATTGTCTGAAATGCGGACGGGAGACGCCTGAGGATACGGTGTTCTGCCAAGATTGTTTGCTGGATATGGAAAAGAACCCCGTTGATCCCAACGAGGTTGTGCTTCTTCCCAAGCGGGATTCTGCCCAAACTCCCAAGAAAATGCCTCGTCGTCGGACGGTTACCGCGGAGGAGCGATTGACACAGGTAAAGCGCCGGATGCGTCTTTTGACTGTTCTGCTGCTTTTGATGACACTCCTTGTTGCCGCTATGTGTTATCCGACTTTCCAGTATTTTAAGCGATACCGCCAGCGGCCCGGACAAAATTACACCTCTGTGACGTATACCACGGCTCCCGCAGAAACCGTAGGGAAAGCACCGACTGAAGTTTCACGTGAAACAGCCCAGTGAGAAGAAAATGCAGTGTTTCACGTGAAACAAGCATAGAAAGAGTAAGGAGAAGAAAATGGGTAAAATAATAGCCGTCGTCAATCAGAAAGGCGGCGTCGGAAAAACCACCACCGCCGTCAATCTGACGGCAGCACTCCATGACTTAGGATGTAAGGTACTACTGTGTGATTTTGACCCGCAGGCCAACGCTACCTCGGGCCTGGGGCTGGACAAGCGTTCCATCAAATACTCGGTTTACGATGTGACAATCAATGATGTACCCCTGGCGGAAGCCATCGTGCATACGGATTACGGGGATGTGCTGCCATCCTCGGCAGATCTGGCAGGCGCGGCGGTGGAACTGATATCCACACAGCATCGGGAATTGCAGCTGGAAAAAGCGCTTCATGCCGGGAAAGATCAGTACGATCTGATCTTCGTGGACTGCCCTCCGTCCCTAGAACTGCTGACATTGAATGCCCTGTGCGCGGCGGATGGAATTCTGGTGCCGGTGCAATGTGAATATTACGCATTGGAGGGTCTCAGTGATCTGATGAGCACGCTGCGGATGGTAAAAAAACGCTTGAATCCCCGGCTGGAGATCTTCGGCGTGGCGCTGACCATGTTCGATGGCCGCACCAATTTCTCAGCCCAGGTGGCGCAGGAGGTACGGCGACACTTCCCGGGAAAGGTGTTCCAGACAGTTATTCCTCGAAATATTCGTCTGGCGGAGGCTCCCAGCCACGGCATTCCCGTCACAGCCTACGACAAATACAGCCGGGGCGCCAATGCATATCGGGAGATGGCAGAGGAGATCAAAGCGAAACTTTAATTCAGAGTGGCGTGAAGTTAGGAGCGTTGAGGGAAAGTATTCGTTAAGCTGTTACAATATGCATCGGTGAAGGCAATCCCGTAACTCTTAACTCCACACTCGAAACGAAAGGAATGATACGATTGGCAACCCAAAAAGGCCTGGGCAAGGGTCTGGGTGCGCTGCTGGGGGACTTCAGCGAGGAAGCGGTTCAGAGTAGCGCCTATCAAATATTGCCCATTTACAAGGTGGAACCGAATCCAAACCAGCCCCGGCAGGATTTTGACCAGGAGGAATTGCAGGCGCTGGCGGATTCCATTTCGGTCCACGGTGTGATTCAGCCCCTAACCGTGCGGGCACTGGACAGCGGGTACTACCAGATCATTGCCGGTGAACGCCGCTGGCGGGCCGCCCGCCTGGCAAATATCAGCGAAATTCCAGTGGTCATCATCGATGCTGACGATAAGAAGGCCATGGAGCTGGCGCTGATTGAGAATTTACAGCGGCAGGACCTAAACCCGGTGGAAGAAGCCCTGGGTTATCAATCCCTCATTGAGGAATACGGTCTGACGCAGGAAGAGGCCGCAGCCCGGGTGGGAAAATCCCGTCCCGCGGTGGCAAACTCTCTTCGGCTGTTGGGCCTGTGCCCACAGGTGATGGAAAAGCTGAAAACCGGGGAATTAACCGCAGGCCATGCCCGGGCAATTCTAACGCTGAAGACAGAGAAAAAACAGCAGGAAGCCGCTCAGAAGATCATCGCCCTGGCCCTGTCCGTCCGGCAGGCGGAAACCCTGTGCAAAAACATGAACAAGGAACCCACTCCCAAAAAGGAGGAGGTTTTTGCCGTGAACTATGTGGCTGAGTGCGAAAAGAACTTGAGCAAGCACCTGGGACGGGGCGTGAAAATCATCAACGGAAAGCGCAAGGGACGATTTGAACTGGAATTCTACGGGGAAGAGGACTTACAGAAGCTCCTGGACGCCCTTATGGAATTAAATACGAAATGATGCATGCAAAATGATTTTTATGAAAAGAGAGGTAACTCAAAATGCTGGATATCAAACGAATCAAGGAAAACCCCAATGCCGTGAAGGCAGGTCTGCGGGCAAAGGAAGTAAACTGTGACGACATCGTCGACCGGATTTTGGAATTGGACGTGCAGGTGCGGGGCTTGAAAACCGCGACCGAAACCGCGACTGCCCAGAAGAACAGACTGTCCAAGGAAAACGGAAAGCTGTTCGGCCAGAAGAAGGGCCTGGAAAAGAAGGGCGAAAACACCTCCGCCATCGATGCGCAGATCGAAGCCAACAAAGCCGAGTCCATCCGTCTGGACAAGGAAATTGCCGACGATGCCGACAAGCTGAAGGATCTGAACGCCGAGTTCCGGACTGCCATGCTGAGCCTGCCCAACCTGCCCGACCCCGACCTGCTGCCCGGGGGCAAGGAGAATAACCAGCCCCTGCGTTACATTGGCGAGAAGCATTCTTTTGATTTCACCCCGAAGCACCACGTGGATCTGTGCCAGGATTTGGGACTGATCGACTATGAGCGGGGCGTGAAGCTGGCCGGTTCCGGCAACTGGATGTATACCGGCATGGGCGCCCGGCTGGAGTGGGCGCTGCTGAATTACTTCATCGACACCCACATTGCCGATGGCTATCAGTTCATCCTGCCGCCCCACATGCTGGAGTACCAGTGCGGCGAAACCGCTGGCCAGTTCCCCAAGTTTGCCGACGAGGTCTACAAGATTGCCAATCCCACCGATGACCGGATTCACTACATGCTGCCCACCGCCGAGGCGGCACTTTGCTCCATTTACCGGGGTGAGATTCTGACGGAGGCTGATCTGCCCAAGAAGATGTTTGCCTATACCCCCTGCTTCCGCCGGGAGGCCGGTTCCCACCGGGCCGACGAGCGGGGCATGGTTCGCGGACATCAGTTTAATAAGGTGGAGATGTTCCAGTTCACTCGCCCGGAGGATTCCGATGAGGCGTTTGAGGAGCTGGTGCACAAGGCCGAAAACCTGGTTGCCGGTCTGGGCCTGCATTTCCGCACCGTGAAGCTGGCGGCAGGCGACTGCTCCGCCTCCATGGCCCGCACCTATGACATTGAGATTCTGATTCCCTCCATGGACGGCTATAAGGAAGTGTCTTCCGTATCCAATGCCCGGGATTACCAGGCCCGCCGGGGTGACATTCGCTTCCGCCGGGAGGCCACCGGCAAGCCTGAGTTTGTGCATACGCTGAACGGCTCGGGTCTGGCCACCTCACGTATTTTCCCCGCGCTGGTGGAGCAGAACCAGCGCGCCGATGGCTCCATCGTCATTCCCGAGGTTCTGAGAAAGTACCTGGGTGGCATGGAAGTGATCGAAAAGAAGTAAGAAAGACAAACGGAAAAGGAGTACACCATATGAAAAAGCACGTGAACAAGCCCAAGTGGTGGGATGAATTTGTGGCTTTTGCCGTAAAGGGCAACGCCATGGCGCTGGCAGTCGGTACCATCATCGGCGCAGCCTTCTCCACCATCACCAAGAGTCTGACCGACGATATCATCATGCCCATTGTGGCAATCTTCATGGGCGGCATTGATTTCTCCGAGCTGAAAATTGTCCTGCCCCGGCTGTTCAGTGAGCCGGTGCTGGATGAAGCCGGCCACGAAATTCTGAACACGCTGAATTATGGCAATTTTCTCTCCGCCATCATCAATTTCCTTATTCTGGCCCTGGTGGTGTTCTTCCTGGTGAAGGGACTGAACAAGATGGCAGATCTGGGCAAGAAGAAGAAAGAAGAAGCCCCCGCGGAGGAGCCTGTCCCGCCCGAACCCAGTGCCGAGGAAGTGCTGCTCACGGAGATTCGGGATCTGCTGAAAAACAAAACCGAAAAAGAATAGATCCCCAGCAAAATCAAACGGGAGAAGCAGCCGCTTCTCCCGTTCTCTATGGAAAGCAGTAGAAAGAAACAAAAAACATGTGAAATCATAACAAATTTATCGATAAATATTTGACAAATCCAACAAGCAAGAGTATAATGAATTCCGAGCGGGCTTTGCCCGGATTGAAAGAATATTCTGAAAAGGACGGATCAGAACATGTATAAAATCGTTCGCAAAAAGGAACTGAACGCCTCCGTCACCTTGATGGAGATTGAAGCTCCTTTCGTTGCCAAGAAAGCAAAGGCTGGCCAGTTCATCATTTTCCGTGTGGATGAAATGGGCGAGCGTGTTCCTCTGACTGTCGCCGGTACCGACAAGGAAGCTGGCACCGTCACCATCATTTTCCAGAAGGTTGGCTTCTCCACCAACGCTCTGGGCGCTCTGAACGAGGGCGACTACATCCGTGATTTCGTGGGCCCTCTGGGCAAGCCCACCCCTGTGGAAGGGAAGAAGAAGGTCTGTGTTGTCGGCGGCGGCGTAGGCTGCGCCATCGCACTGCCCTCTGCCCGGGGCTTCAAGGAGGCCGGCGCTGAGGTCACCGTTATCGTCGGGTTCCGCAGCAAGGACATCGTCATCCTGGAGGACGAGTTCAAGGCTGTAGCAGACCACTTCATTATGATGACCGACGACGGCTCCTATGGCCGCCACGGCCTGGTGACCCAGCCCCTGCAGGAGCTGCTGGAAGCCGGCGAGCAGTTTGACGAGGTTCTGGCCATCGGCCCCGTGCCCATGATGAAGTTTGTGGCTAAGACCACCCAGCCCTTCGGTGTCCACACCAGCGTTTCTCTGAACCCCATCATGATCGACGGTACCGGCATGTGCGGCGGCTGCCGGGTCACCGTGGGCGGAGAGACCAAGTTCGCCTGCGTGGACGGCCCCGAGTTTGACGGCCACAAGGTGGACTTTGCCGAGCTGATGAGCCGAAACGGCACCTACCGTGACCGGGAGGCAGAGGTTGGCAAGACCCACACCTGCCGTATCGAATCCATGGGCAAGGCTCTGATCAAATAAGGAGGACAGTGCAATGGCTAACATGACTCTGACCAAGACCCCGATGCCGGAGCAGGAACCCAAGGTTCGTGCCCGGAATTTTAAGGAAGTCACCCTGGGCTACACCGCTGAAATGGCTGTGGAAGAAGCCAAACGGTGCTTAAGCTGCAAGAATCCCAAGTGCGTCGAGGGCTGCCCGGTGAACGTGCGCATCCCCGAATTCATCAAGAAGGTGCAGGAGGGCGACTTTAAGGCCGCCTACGAGATCATCACCTCCACCAATGCCCTGCCGGCACTTTCCGGCCGTGTCTGCCCCCAGGAGACCCAGTGCGAGAGCAAGTGCGTCCGGGGCATCAAGGGCGAGCCTGTGGCCATCGGCCGTCTGGAGCGGTTCGTGGCTGACTGGTACCGGGAGAACGTCAACGCCATGCCCGAGAAGGTGGAAACCAACGGCATCAAGGTGGCTGTGGTGGGTTCCGGCCCTGCCGGTTTGACCTGTGCCAGCGACCTGGCCAAGCGGGGCTATCAAGTTACCGTATTTGAGGCGCTGCACACCGCCGGCGGCGTGCTGGTCTACGGCATTCCCGAGTTCCGTCTGCCCAAGGCCATCGTGGCCAACG
>CAYYGF010000010.1:0-22277 GCA_964471315.1 uncultured Oscillospiraceae bacterium
GCCTTGGCCTTGTTTTCCTCAATGATGTGGGCATAGAAGTTCTCTGTTGTGCTTGCGCTGGCGTGTCCCAGCTGAGCTGCCACGGTGACAATATCGGTTCCATTTGCCAGCAGGACGGAAGCCACGGTATGCCGGAAGGCGTGGGGGTTGATGTGGGGCAGATTGTGGCGCCGCGAGAAGTCATAAAGCCATGCCGTTACACTGTCGGGGTTCATTCTGTCCCCATTGTCCTGGGTGAATACATAACCGGTCTGAACCCATCGATCACCATTGGCAAGCTGGAGCCGGAGCTGTTCCCGCTTGTGCTGCCGCAACAGGCTCATGGTTTCGGCGGGGAGGGTCAGATACCGTACATCACTTGTTATTGTGGTGCTTTCGTACACGCCCTTGCTGGGAGAGACGATCAAGGCCCGGTCGATTTTCACCCGGCTGTTTTCAAAATCCACCTTATCCCATTTCAGCCCCATAATTTCACCACGGCGGCAGCCTGTGACAAGGAGAAGATGGGTGATAAGCTGCCATTTGAGGGGTTCAGTCTCCAACGCTTTCAGTATTTCGGAAATTGTTTCCGGCTGGAAGTAGTTGGGGGCTTTTTTCGCGACCTTTGGCGGGGTTGCTTTGGCTGCGGCGTTGTATGGCACAAGCATTTCCTTTTCAGCCTGAGACAGAATTATGGAGATCAGACGGTGATAGGCAAGCACTGTCCGATCTGCCAGTGGTTCCATATCCTGCTCCACGGTGAACACCTCACTCAGCCTCTTACCCATAGCCTGTGCAATTGCTTCGGCTTTTGCCTCCTGAATCGGTTTACCACGAGCGGCCGCACTTACTGTGGACGCTGCCACACCTGCAGCTTCGGCAATAAAAGCACGGCTCTTTTGATTCTCCTTCAGCCAAGCGGCAAGGTCTATCTTCGCTGTGGCGATCCCGCCGCCAAGCCGTATCCCTGGCTCTGCAAGGTTCTTGTAAAAGCTGTTCAAATGCTGGGGGCGAATATCTGCAAGCTTCAGATGTCCGATTGCCTGATTTATGCGGATCATCAGCTCTTTGTAGCGGTCAAGTGTCTTTGCTTTGGTTCCGTCCCGCTCTTTCAGATCCAGCACATAGGCGGCGTACTCTGCGAAGGTCTGCCGGTTGTCCAGTGCATAGCCTTGCTCAATACTGCGCTCAAAGTCCGCTGCTGCTCTCTGGACGGCCTTTTCTGTCTGCCGGGCCGTCATGCCGGGTTCCGGCTTATAGGTCATTCTGTGGCGGATGCGCTTCCCTGCGGTGTCAAAGCCGCCTGATACGGTGATGCGGTAGGTGATACCGGCTTTACCCGGTATTTTCTCAATGGTGGCCATTTGCGCTCCTTTCTTGTTGCACCGATCTGCTGGATGTGGTATGATATCCGGGTAAATCGGCTTTTTGGTTTAGTCGGGTTTACACTTGCCGCTGCCGTGGTTGCCGCCACGGTGGCGGTTTTTACATGTCTTAGGGCATTATGTTCTGTTTCCGCTTTTCTTGGCTGTCGCACTCTAGTATTTCGGAATACTTATCTGAAACATATAAAGACAATACTCCGTCTAAATATCCGGATGCTCGATTAGTAAAGAGTGCCTCCGCATCTTCAAATCCTATGGATACACATTTTCCATCAATTAAATCCTTATCTACTTGACGCTCCGCATTTTCATCATAAGATATGGCCGTTTTTACATAATCTTGGTAATCACCATCTTCCATTTCACGTATTTTAATTAAGTCAATTGATCCCCCATATTCAGGAGTATTTTTAGCGAGTGCTATCAGCGCCATAATAGCGCGCCGAACATTTCTTTCAAATACTCGATCGATATTTCGGGACGCTAAAAATGCGTCAATAAATTCTTTTGTTACACAAAAGTCCCGGGATTCCATTTCGTGCAATTTTAGAATTGTTTTTTCGTTTAAGCCAGTATATTCACACATGGCTTTTATATTTGCGTCAGGCGCTTTTACATCGCTAATCCCTAGCAAATACTCGGTAGAAACATTAAAAAATTCACTCACACGACGTAGAAAAAGTATGTCTGGCACTCGGCCGCATTTTTCATAGAAACTAATGCTTCCACGAGAAGACGCACCAAGCTTTTGCGCCAATTCCCCCTGGCTCAGTCCTGCTTCTTCACGAAGATTTTTTAGCCTTGAGGCGAATACTTGCCTTATTTTGGATTCATCCATCATGTCATTATCACCTTTCTGCGTATAATTGTTGAGCAAAGATCAAATGCGGCATACATCTGTTGACAGCATACAATTGTTGTTGTATAATCACAGTGTACCACGAATATAAGCAAAATGCAACAACAACTTACGAACGGAGGAAGGAAGATGCATAACAAGGAAATAAGAGAAGCTGCAAAGAGTTCCGGCGTTTTTCTATGGCAGGTCGCAGCAGCTTGCGGTATCAATGACGGTAACTTCTCTAGGAAGTTACGGCAGGAGCTGCCTAATGAGGAAAAGGAGAAAATCCTAGCAATCATTGAGCGACTGGCGCAGGAGAAACAGGAGGCGGTTTGATGGCAGATGTCGTGACAATTCGTGAAGCAGTACAGCGGGCAAAAGCCGATGGAATACCGATTTCCGAATACACCCTGCGGCAATGGGTGAAAACGGCGCAGTTCCAACACGGAAGGTGGGACAAAAGGCGTTGCTGTTCTACCCAAACCTTGTTCGGTTCCTGCAATGTGAGGACGGCTGCGACAATGCACCCGCCACGGTGGCGGCTGCTCCCGGTATCCGCCGGGTGGATCTGTGAGGTAGTACCTATGACGCAATGCGAAACAATCCTACACCACATGGAGGACTGCGGCAGTATCACCAGTCTGGAAGCTATGCAGGAATACGGCATTATGCGGCTTGCCTCCAGAATTACCGACCTGAAAAAGGCAGTGATTCCAATTCACCGGGATATGGTCAGCAAGAAGAACCGCTACGGAGAAACGGTCACGTTTGCCCGGTACTCTATCGCTGAGAGGTGATCCATGTGGCGGGAATGAATTATGTGTGCCTGTATATCAGCTATTTGGAAAGTCTGGCCCCATTCTCAGATGAAGAAATTGGCAGAATGGTGAGGGCCATGCTGATCTATACCGCAACAGGAGAAATACCTCTGTTTGATGGAAATGAGCGGTTTATTTGGCCCACCTTAAAGGCCCAGATAGACCGCGACGAGGCAGCATATCAAGAACGATGCGAAAAGAACCGAGCGAATGGCGCAAAGGGCGGTAGACCAAAAAACCAATCGGTTATTTCAGAAACCGAATGGTTTTCGGAAAAACCCAAAAAAGCCAAGGAAAAGGAGAAGGAGAGTGAGAGTATAGAGGCGGACAAGCCGCCCGCACCCGCCAAGCAAGCCAGAAAATCCTATGGTGAATTTGGCTGGGTCAAGCTCACCGATGACGAATACAACCGCCTGTTAAATGATCTTGGAGAGGCTGATGTCAAGCGGTGTATCGCTTATGTCGATGAGTCAGCGCAGGCTACCGGGAATAAAAACAAGTGGCGGGACTGGAACCTTGTGGTCAGGAAATGCCATAAGCAGGGATGGGGCTTGAATCAACAGCAGAAAAATGGTGGTCATGAACACGGAATAGACCGGCTGGCCAGAATGTACAGGGAGGAATTTGGATAATGACAAAACAAGATACATACCAAGTACTTGCAACCTTGCAGGCGTTTTACCCGGACTCTTTCCGTGGGATGACAGATTCCGCAGCACAGCTGAAGGTCACACTTTGGCAAGAGCAGTTTGCGGACGAACCCGACACATTCCCATTCCCGCCCAGCTGGATCAGGTCATACTGGCGGCCATTGACAAAGGGGCACGGGAGAACCGGCGTATCCGTCTGCGCCGATGGGTAGCCAGCGCGGCAGCTGTCTTCTGTATTTGGAAAACCGTATGGAGAAGGATCCAGAAGTCCGGTATTATCCCGTTACCGAGCTGGCACCCCTTGGCGATTATGCAGCCATCGGAAAAACCACCCAGTTTGAAGTGGACGCGGAGGGCTATCTGTCTATTATTTTCCCCAGCGGAACGGTTACAGCTCCGGAGCATGGCGAGCAGCGTTTTCGGGTCATCCGGGTTGCTTTGGATACGGCAGCAGATTGAAAACCGCTGCCGGTATCTTCCCGGGATGATCATGATCGCAGCTGCCTCCGACACCGCCTGCGCTCATGATGTTATTGTGATAATTCCCTTTCTGAAGTAGATCTGCCACATCTGTTTGATACACTTCCTTTTTATGTTTTGCGAATTCACAATTTGCCGTATCCAATACGGTTCGTCTGGGAATCTGTCCCGTCTTGGGCTGGATATTATAAACTACCGAGGTAGTACAGGCTCTCCTTGGGCTTGCGTTCCAAGGTGTTTCTGTCAACGGCGATCAAGCCGAAGGTCATGCGGTAGCCCATCTGCCACTCGAAGTTGTCCATTAGGCTCCAGTAGAAGTAGCCCTTTACGGGGATGCCGTCGGCAATACATCTTGCCACGCCGTCCGTAGCGATGTTAATGAAATTCACGCGGCGGGAATCATCGTCGCAGGATACGCCGTTCTCGGTGACCATAAGATTGCCTTTAAAGTCCTTCGCAACAGAGCGGATCACATGCTCCAGTGCTTGGGGATAGTATTCATAGCCCATCTGGGTCCGCTCAGCACCGTCGGGCACAGGGAGATCCTCCTCAGCGCCTACAATGGTACGGGTGTAGTTCTGAACACCCAGGAAGTCATCGCCCTGAATGTAGGGAAGATAGTGGGTAAATTCCTCAGCCCAGGTTTCCTCCGCTCTGGCTTCACCGCCCTCCACCGGCTGCAAATCGTGAAGGCTTAGGGTCAGACCAACCTGAATCTCGGGGTACAGAGCCTTAATGACTTTCTTTGCTGCCAAATGGCATTTCATGGTCAATTGGTCGCTGTGCTCGCTGCCGCCAAGATTGAAGCAGTGGGGCTGGGGGGTGCCAAAGAGTTCCGCGTTCTCCATGGCCTGGAACTTCATGTTCTCCATCATGGCCTGCATATTCAGACCCATCTGAACTTCGCCGCCACCGTTCTTCGCGGCAGCCTCGGCAGCTTTCTTTGCCATCATGGTATAGCGCCGGGAAATGGCGGCAACCTGCAGACCCATATTGGCCTCGTTGATGGTGCAGACATACGTAAGCTCCTTGCCCAGGGCTTTGATGACATAGGTGACATATTTTTCAAAGTCCTCCACAACGGTATCGGCTTCCCAGCCGCCCTTGCGGATGATCCAGACAGGGCTGGAGAAGTGGAACAATGTCACGATGGGCTCAATACCATTTTCCCGGCAGCAGCGGATAACCTTCCGATAGTGTTCGATCTGCTCGTCATCAAACACGCCGTCCTCGGGTTGAATCCTGGCCCACTCAATGGAGAAGCGATAGGCATTTAGGCCGGCGTCCTTCATCCGTTTGATGTCTTCGGCATACCGGTTGTAGTGGTCGCAGGCAATACCGCTTTTTTCCTTATACGTGGAATGGGGCATCTGCTCCTGGGCCCAGCAGTCGGAGTTTGTGTTATTTCCCTCTACTTGATGGGCAGCGGTGGCGGCGCCGACGAGGAAATCTTTCGGAAATTTGCTCATAATGAATCGCTCCTTTGTAATTATTTGATAATGAAATTGTAGCACAACGAAAAAAACAGAAAAAGGCAAAATCATGCAATTTAGGGTAATAATATGTGGATTGATCGTATATGCACATATTTTTGACTTAAATTGCATGATTTTGCCTGTTCAAAGGAAAAAAGATACGCTATGATGACACCATCAAAAGCCCGAGGGCGAAATCAGAGGAGGAAATCTCATGGCAAAGACAAGAAAACCCACTCAGAGTGAGATCGACGGCGTTCAGTACCGCAGAGCAAGGCTCTGGCAGATCATCCTGTATGCCTGCAACGCCCTGTGCGGTCTGACGGTGTACAGCCTGATCGGACAGGCCAGCTACGCGGCTAGCATCGGATTTGGCATCAGCACGATGGCGGTCGGCGCGATTCTTACCGGTACCAGAATCCTGGACGCAATTACCGATCCGCTGCTGGCATTCCTGTACGACCGGGTGAATACACGGTTCGGAAAGCTTCGCATTCTGATCATGGGCGGCTTTGCCGTGGAGGCGCTGGCGCTTCTGTGTATGTTCGATCTGTGTTCCAGCAAGGGCTTCGGCATGGGAATGTTTGTTGTGCTGTATGTACTCTACGTTCTGGGATACACCATTAACAACATGACCATTCAGACCATCCCGGCAATCCTCAGCAATGATCCTAAACAGCGTCCCACCATCGGTGTTTGGACCACCGTGTTCAATTACATGGTTCCCATGGCATTCAGCATTGTGCTGAACGTGGTGGTGCTGGCCCGTGCGGGCGGTACGTTTAACCAGACTTACCTCTCCAGCGCTGTGCGGATTACCCTGCTGCTGGGTCTGGTGGGCAATATTCTGTGCTGTATCGGTGTTTCTGCCTATGACAAGCCCGAGACCTTCCGGGGACTGAAAAAGCATGAGCCGCTTAAAGTAAAGGATATGGTGGAGGTGCTTACGAAGAACAAACCCCTCCAGGCGTACATTGCCGCCCAGGCATCCGACAAGATTGCCCAGACCACTGCCAGCCAGAGCATCGTCACGACCATGCTTTACGGCATCATGATCGGCAATATGGGGCTTTCCACCATTTTGACGGTGGTTGCCATGCTTCCTTCCATCATTTTCGCGATTTTTGGCGCGAAGTATGCCGGTAAGTACGGCAGCAGAAAGGCGACCATTGTCTGGTCAGCGGCCTGTATTGGGGTCGGCGCAATCATGGTTGTATTCTTCCTGTTGATTGATCCGAGATCGATTGCGCAGATGGGTGTTATCACCATCCTCTATGTGCTGCTGAACCTGGTTCTGAACGGCTGCAAGATGTGTGTGACGACCGCAAGCTCCGCGTTTATGGCGGACTGCATTGACTATGAGCTGGATCGCAGCGGCCGGTATGTCCCGGCGGTGGTTTCCGGAACTTACAGCCTGCTGGATAAGCTGATCTCCTCCTGCGGCGCTCTGCTCGCCACCGGCGCCTGCGCGGTTATCGGCTATGTGAATACGGTTCCCCAGCCCAACGATCCCATGACCACCGGCGTCGTGGCGGTGACGCTTTCCATTATGTACGGTCTGCCGATTGTAGGATGGATTGTATCTCTGATTGCAATGCGCAATTGCATACTTACGAAAGAGGAAATGGTCAACGTTCAGAAGCGGATTGCCGAGAAAAAGGCCGAGGGCATTCCGGAAACTGCCCGGGAACATGGTGTAAACGTATGATCCGTTTCCAATAAAAAGGTGCCTGCTTTTTTTGGGCAGGCACCTTTTGGACTATCGGTGATTTCGGTATTCCATGGGAGTCTTTCCGGTGATCTCCCGCAAGCAGCGGGTAAAATAGTTCCGGGTGGTAAAGCCCAGCTTGTCGGAGATTTCCTGGACGGAGCTATCCGAGGTTTCCAGCAGGATTTTGGCCCGTTCGATTCGAGCGGCCTTTACATAGTCACTGATGCCAAAGCCGGTTTCCTCCCGGAACCGGCGGGTGAAATAGGTTATGGAATACCCGACTAGATCCGCCAGCTCCTGGGCGTGGATATTTCGATCCAGGTTCATTTCCATATAATCGCAGCACCGCTGGATGGGCTCGGAATACCTTGGGTTCTCCCGACTCCGGTGCACCCGGTGGACAAAATCGTCGTACATGCTCATGCAGATGGTGGAGTTTTCATCAATGGTGTGGGTATCCAAAGCACTTTGGATGTAGGCATCCCCCAGGGAGTAGGCTTCCTCCGGACTCAGACCACCCTCTATGGCAGCCCTGCAGACAATGGAGCAGAAGACGATGGTGCTGACCCTTGCGTGGCGCACCGGGTCTTTGGTGTTGATTTTGACTCCGTCTGAAATATTCATGGAGGCGCTGAGGGCTTCCTTGTAGTTCAGATCTCCCAACCGAACCATTTCCAGCATGGCCTTTTCCGCATTGTACACCCGATGGCGATCCGCTGGTTTCCGATGGTTCGCAGCGGAAAGTGTCTGAATGTCATCCACAAATACATCGCTGATCTCAATGCGTTGACCGGTGACACAGTAGTGGAGCATTCTCAAATTTCTGGAGAAGACGGTATACTGGCTGGACGGAACCCGATAGATTGCCTCGTAAAAGCTGCGCAGCCATGCCGCACTGTAGCCACTGAAATCTTTGGATCGAAAGCCCCGATAGATGCTGTCTGCAGAGGTATTGGAATAGAATACCGGCCCGATCACGTGGCAACGATAGAGTACGTTTTCCGCCTTCTCAAAGGCCGCGCCCCAGATAAGGCCGGTATCACTGCTGAGGAAGATGGGGGTATTCCGCTCTGACCCGAGTGTAAGCATCTTTTTTAGGCATCCGAACACCTCAAAGGCCGCGGCAAATACGGCTTGATCCGGACAATTGGAGAAGAGCAGTTTTCCGGACGCGTCATAGCTCCAACTGTATATGTTTCCGTCGCAGAGCATCAGCTCCCGGAACAGTTCCAGATTCTGCTGTACCTCCATGGAAATCCCTCCCTTTCCTATATCATAAGAAAAAATTCATTCTATTTCAAGTCTTTTTAACAAAGGAGTTCGAATATGCGTAAAATTCTGCCTATCAATGATAACTGGCTGTTCTCAAAGCTGAGTGCTGGGGAAGCAGCCGAGACTGTTACACTGCCACATACCTGGAATGCCGTGGACGGTCAGGACGGCGGCAATGATTACTACCGGGGCACCTGCTATTATACCCGGCAGCTGAACAAACCGGAGCTGAATCCCGGAGACGAGGTCTGGTTGGAAATCCTTGGTGCAGCCCACACTTCCGAAGTGTTCTGGAATGGTGTGAGGTTTGCCCATCACGAAGGCGGCTACAGCGCCTTCCGGGTTAAGCTGGACGATTTGAAGGAAGAAAACACGCTGGTCGTCAGCGTGGACAATTCCGATAACAACCGGGTGTATCCGCAGAAAGCGGACTTCACCTTCTACGGCGGACTATACCGGGGCGTGAATCTGATCATGGTTCCGGCTTCCCATTTTGAACTGGGTTACTGCGGAACCCCGGGCATCAAGGTCACCCCTGTGGTGGATCTGGAAGAAAAGAAGGCCGTGGTCACCGTGGAAACCTGGCAAACAAAAGCGGATTCTGTTACAATGGAAGTAGCCGGTCAGACGGTAACCGTTCCCAGCGTAGACGGTTATGCAAAGGCTGAGTTTCATATTGAGAATGTCCATCTGTGGGACGGAGTCGATGCCCCTTATCTTTACACAGCCACAGCCACCTTGCCCAGCGGTGACAGCGTGTCTACTCGCTTTGGCTGCCGCAAATACGAGATTGATTCCCAGAAGGGCTTTCTTCTGAACGGACGGAGCTATCCCCTCCGGGGCGGTTCCCGGCATCAAGACTGCAAGGGCGTGGGCAACGCTCTGACCATCGAGCATCATAAACAGGATATGGAAATTATCCGGGAGATGGGCTGCAATACCCTCCGCCTTGCCCACTACCAGCACGCCCAGGAATTCTATGACCTCTGCGACGAATACGGTATCGTGGTCTGGGCGGAGATCCCCTACATCACCATGCACATGACGAATGGCCGTGCCAACACCCTGTCTCAGATGGAGGAGCTGGTAGTACAGAACTATAACCATCCTTCCATTGCGGTATGGGGTCTTTCCAATGAGATTACCGCCGCCAGCCCGGTCAACGAGGAACTGCTGGAAAACCACCGGGCGCTGAACGACCTGTGCCATAAGCTGGACGCTACCCGCCCCACCACCATGGCCAATGTGTTCATGCTGGAGATCGACAGTCCCATTCTGGAGATTCCGGATGTGAACAGCTACAACCTGTACTTTGGTTGGTACTTGGGGGATCTGGAACAGAATGATGAATTCTTCGACGAGTACCACGAAAAGTATCCTGACCGCTGCATCGGCCTGTCCGAATACGGCGCGGATGCCAATCCCCAGTATCAGTCACCGAACCCGGAAAAGGGGGATTATTCCGAGAGCTATCAGGCGGTTTATCACGAACACATGCTGGATATGATTGAGGCGCGTCCCTGGCTGTGGGCTACCCATGTGTGGAATGTTTTTGATTTCGCTGCAGACGGACGGGACGAGGGTGGTAAGCATGGTGAGAATCAGAAGGGCCTGGTTACCTTTGACCGCAAGACCAAGAAGGATGCCTTCTATCTCTATAAAGCCCATTGGAACAAGGTTGAACCCTTTGTCCATATCGCAGGCGGGAGATACGTGGATCGTACCGAGCCTGTCACGGAGATCAAGGTCTATTCCAATCAGGAAGAAGTAACCCTGAGTGTAGACGGAAAACCCTTTGAGACTCAGAAAGGAAAGTATGTGTTCCGGTTCCAGGTACCCATTACTGGGGAACATTCCATCCACGCCTCCTCCGGCGACTGCCACAGTGTCATTCTCGTCCGTAAGGTCAGTGCGCTGAATCCGGAATACCGGATGGTGGCGTCTGCCCCGGTGATTAACTGGTTTGATGCTGACGAGATTGACCCGGACTATTACTCCGTTGCGGATAAGCTGGCCGATATCCGCCAAAATCCGGAAGCAGGCGCGGTGATCGACGCCATGATGGCCCAGGGGGCGTCAGCCCGGGGAGATGTGGCGGATGCGGTGAAGGACAATCCCGCGCTCCAGAGAATGATGGGTAGAATGACCTTGATTTCTCTTCTCAAGCAGTCCGGCGCCGATGAGCAGGCAGTGAAGCAGCTCAACCGGATTCTGCAAAGATATAAGAAGGTGTGATTTCCATGAAAACGACCTACTGCAATCCTCTTGACTTGGGCTACCGCTACAGCCATATGAACGAGGGAAAGCGCCTTGCCCACCGGGAGGGTGCTGACCCCACGCTGATTCTGTTCAAGGGCACCTATTACGCTTTCGTATCCATGAGCGCGGGCTTCTGGTATTCCAGGGATCTTCTGAACTGGGAATTCCACGCAGCGCCGGATCTGCTGATTTATGATTACGCACCGGACGTGCGGCAGGTGGGAGATTACCTGTATTTTTGCGCCTCCCGGCGGAGTGTGAACTGTCCCATCCTGCGCACCCGGGATCCGTTGACGGAAGGCTTTGAGCAAGTTAGCGCACCGTTTCCTTTCTGGGATCCCGACCTTTTCCAGGATGATGACGGACGTGTCTACCTCTATTGGGGCTGCACCAATACCCAGCCTATCTGGGGCATTGAAATGAACCCGGAAACCATGCTGCCCATTGGCGAAAAGGTTCCCTTGATTTACGGAAGGGAATCGGAATTGGGCTATGAGCGTCCCGGTGACAACGGTGTTTCCAATAAGGAAAACAGTGTTGTCTACCAGCACCTAAAGCATATGTTTAACCCGGAAACCCAGCGCATTGAATTTCCTGCTGGTATGGAGAATTTGGGCGGTTACTCTGCTGAAGCCATGACGGCCATGTTCCTCTCTGTTGGCAAGCCCTATATCGAGGGCGCGTTTATGACCAAGCATGATGGAAAGTATTATCTGCAATACGCCTGCCCCGGCACCCAGTACAACACCTATGCCGACGGCGTGTATGTGGGCGGCAGCCCTCTAGGCCGGTTTACCTTGCAGAACAGCAATCCCTATTCCAGTAAGCCAGGCGGCTTTATCACCGGGGCAGGCCACGGCAGCACCATTGCGGATGCCTACGGGAATTACTGGCATGCCTCCACCATGCGCATCAGCGTCAACCATGATTTTGAGCGGCGCATCGGTCTGTTTCCCGCGGGCTTCGATGAGGACGGTGTGATGTTCTGTAATCAGAACTTTGCAGACTACCCCCACGAAGTGCCCAAGGGTAAATTTGATGCCGCTGACCAGAAGCCAAAATGGATGCTCTTAAGCTACAGCAAAAAGGCAACCGCTTCCTCTGGCGCGAACCCGGAACTGGCGGTGAACGAGGATATCCGCAGCTGGTGGAGCGCTGATACGGCGGAAGCAGGGGAGTGGCTCTGCGTGGACTTGGGAAAAGCAGAGGATGTCCGGGCGATCCAGGTCAACTTTGCCGATGAGGCCCTGTCGCCTGAGTTCCCCCCAGAAGAATACGGCAGTGACCGGGGTGACCGCCGTATTGAGCTGGAGCCACAGATTTCCCAGTATTCCATCGAGGCAAGCTGCGACGGTGAAAACTGGTGGGTTTGTGAAAACGTCCACCGGGAATGCTCCAATGGCTATTATGAGTATCCGGACGGGATTTTTGCCCGGTTCATCCGTGTTGTAGGCGGTAAGCTCCCCTATGGACAGGTTATGCGCATTTCCGGCCTCCGGATCTTTGGCAATGGCAGCGGCGAGAAGTGCGCTGCGGCACAGGCAAAGGCCGAAAGGATCAACGATCTGGAAGCGGTGGTATCCTGGGAGCCTATCGAGAATGCCCAGGGCTGCAATGTCCGCTACGGTATCGCGCCGGACAAGCTCTACATGAGCTGGATGGTCTACGGGGAAGATGAAGTGAAGCTGACAACCTTAATCAAAGGGCAGGAATATTACGTCTGCGTGGACAGCTTCAACGAAAACGGCATAACCCCGGGTAAGGTTATCAAGGTGGTGTAAGAAATGGCAGAAAAAGCGGTTCAACAATTTATGCTGGGATCGGTTCTAAAGAATGAAACCCAGGCAAAAGAAACCCTTGCCGCTATCAAGGCTGCGGGGTATGACAGCATTGAGCTTTGCGGCTTCATGCTGCATCCCATGGGATTCCTGGTTCGCATGCTGACGAAAGCGGCGGGAATGCCCGTGGGCAGCGGCGGCAATCTGGACTGGGAAAAGCTGGTGAAAGAATCCGGGCTGAAGGTGGTATCCGTCCATCAGGATTTGGGCAGCGTTGAGCGGGATGCCAAAGCCGTGGCTGACGAAGCCAAAAAGTTCGGCATCGACAAGGTGGTCATCACCGGAATGTACCGCTTTGATTACGGTGACGAAGCAGCCGTGATGGAATTGGCAAAGCGCCTGAACGCAGCAGGTATGGCGCTTTCCGGGCATGGTATCCAGCTGCTGTACCATAATCACAACTGTGAGCTGCGGAAGGTCAATGCCCGCAAATGTGCCTACGATATTCTTCTGGAAGCAACCAATCCGGATTATGTAAGCTTCGAATTTGATTCCTACTGGTTCACCGAGGGCGGCGCGGATGCCAAGCTGTGGATGCGCCGTTTGGGAAATCGGATGAAGCTTTGGCACATCAACGACCGGGGCACCCGAATGACCGGCCCCGCCATGACTCCCATCTTGAAAACCGACAGCATGGAGCTGGGCACTGGCAGCATGGATCTGGATGGCATGACGGAAATCGCAAAGGAAAACGGGATTGAAACCGTGATTCTGGAAAGCCATCGAAACTGGATTGAGGGCTCTCCGGTGAAGAGCTTGCAGGTGAGCGCGGACTATTTGAATAAGCACTTTTAACGGATAGATTTCCAGGCGTACTTACATTAAGGAGGCTGCGCTATGAAAGCGACAAGACTGAAAACAGAACATATGGTGAATCCCATTGGCCTGCAAACCACCAATCCAACCCTCAGTTGGGTCTGTGACGGCGGTATCACCCAGACTGCCTATCAAATCGTCGCAAAATCCGGCGATGCCATTGTTTGGAACAGTGGAAAGGTCGCCTCCTCTCAGATGGCTGTACCCTATGGCGGGTCTGCGGCAAAGGAAAGAGAAAAAATCGATTGGAGCGTTAAGCTCTGGGATGAGAACGATGCGGACGGGGAAATGGAAACAGCCAGCTTTGAGATGGGTCTGATCGACGGCAGCTGGAAAGCCCGCTGGATCGACCCGGAGCTTCCCCACGAGGAGGCCCAGCGGCAGCCGTCCAGTGTCCTGCGGAAACGATTTATGGCTCCCGAGGTGAAGCGAGCCAGGCTGTACATTACCTGCCACGGCTTGTATGAAGCCAAGCTGAACGGCAAACGTGTGGGTAATTTTGTGCTGGCACCCGGTGCGGATGATTACCGGGTGAGGCTCCAATATCAGACCTATGATGTGACCGATCTGCTGGAAATCGGCGAAAATGAGATCACCGTCACTCTGGGCGACGGCTGGTATCGGGGCAATAACGGCGTGGACGGGCTGTACAATTATTATGGCTCCGACCTTGCTCTGCTCTGTCAGCTGGAAGCGGACGGAAACGTGATCCTTTGCTCTGACGGCAGCTGGGAAGCCAGCCAGTCCGGCCCCATTCGCTTGAATGATATGGAAAAAGGCGAAACCTATGATGCCCGGATGGAAACCGTAACCGACTGGCATGGCGTCAACGTGAAGGATTACGGTTTTGACAAGCTTGTCTGCTCCGATTCCGTCCCGATTCTGGAACAGAAGCGGTTCCCCGGAAGGCTCCTAACGACTCCCAACGGCGAGACTGTAATTGATTTTGGTCAGAATCTGGCGGGCTACACCGAGCTGCGGCTGAGCGCCAAAGCCGGTCAGAGAATCACCCTGTGGCACGGGGAAACCCTGGACGAAAACGGGAACTTCACCCAATCCAACTTTGATCCCGGTGAACGGAACAAAAACGGCGGAATCCCCCAGCGCATCGATTACATCTGCAAGGATGGCCTGAATGTGTATAAGCCCAGCTTTACCATCTTCGGATTCCGATACGCCAAAGTGGAAAGCGACATGGATTTGACGGACGTGGAATTTACGGCTATCGCCGTTTATTCGGAAATGCCGCAGACCGGCTTCTTCACCTGCGGCAAAGAGGATGTGAACCGTCTGTTCTTAAACAGTCTGTGGAGCATGCGCTCCAACTTCTGCGACATTCCTACAGACTGTCCCACCCGGGAGCGGGCGGGTTGGACAGGGGATGCCGGGGCCTTTACACCTACCGGCGTGTATCTTTCGGACTGTTATCCGATTCTGCGGAAATGGCTGGCAGAATGCCGCCTTGCCCAGCGGGAGGATGGACTGGTTGCCAATATAGCCCCTGCAAACAACAGCGGCAGCTACATATCCAATATGCTGCAAGGTTCCTCCGGGTGGGGAGATGCCTGCATTTTGGTGCCCTGGGCACTGTATGAAGCCTACGGCGACAAAACCATTCTGAAGGAAAACTACGAGATGATGGTAAAGTGGCTTTCCTTTGTGGAAGAACGTGCTAAGAAAACCCGGATTCAGAATCTGCGGAATCCCTATAAAAAGTATCTTGTGGACGAGGGCTTCCACTTTGGCGAATGGCTGGAGCCGGATGTGAGCAGTATGGATACCATGAAAAAGAACATGATGTTCGGTGCGCCGGAGGTGGCCACTGCTTACTATTTCAAATCCGCCTCTCTGGTTTCTCAGATTGCCAGCATCCTGGGCAAGGAAGAAGATGCGCAAAGGTACGCCCAAATTGCAGAGGGGGCCCGGAATGCCTACCGCTATACCTGCACCAAGAGCGGAAAAATAGCATCCAAGCGTCAGGCGGAGTATGTCCGTCCAATCGCGTTTGGACTCCTGGAGGAAGCGGAGTCCCAGGCAGCGGCGGATCAACTGGCGAAAATGGTGGCTGACAACAACTACCACTTAAACACGGGCTTCCTGGCAACGCCATTCCTCTGCCGGGTGCTGTCGGACTACGGTCATACCGATACAGCCTATCGGCTCCTGTTACAGGATACCGCCCCCAGCTGGCTTTACCCGGTAAAACACGGCGCTACCACCATCTGGGAAAGCTGGGACGGTGTCCGTGAGGATGGAACGGTACACGATTCTCTGAACCATTATTCCTACGGTGCCATTTCCGGCTGGCTGATGGGGGATGTGTGCGGTATTCGGCTGACCGAAGGCAGGTTGACCATTGCGCCCAAACCCTCCAAAGCGCTGATGCATGCGCAAGCAAAATGGGATTCCCCTGTGGGAACCATTGAAAGCAAGTGGCATTATGAGCAGAATCAAGTCGTATTTGAAGTAGCGATCCCGGCGAATGTCACCGCGGATATTTGCTTGCCAGATGGAAATAATTTCCACGCAGAAACCGGTATCCACGTTTTTTCCTGCAAAGCGTAACGCAAAACGGCATCGGTTCCTTTACCGGTGCCGTTTCAACGAGCATGGAGTTTTTCTTCACGAAAGACAAGGTGACAATCATGGGAAACGAAGCATTGTTCCGGGATAAACCGATTTGGAAGGCCATTTTCTCCCTGGCGATACCATCTGTTCTGACCATATTGATCATGGTCATTTACAATATGGCGGATATGTTCTTTATCGCAATGCTAGGGGATGATACGCAAGTGGCGGCAATTGCCGTGGTGGGGCCTGTTTTTAGTCTGGCGACCGCTGTTGCTACTATGCTGGGCGCAGGAGGCTGCGCGGTCATTGCCAATTACTTAGGTGCGGGAGAACGAGAGAATGCGCGAACAGTGGGAAGCCTGTGTGTTTGGACTTCTAGTCTGTTCGGCCTGGTGTTCACGGCCTCCATGCTCACGGGAACCGATTCCATTCTTCGGTATCTGGGAGCAACGGAGGATATGATGGGCTTTGCCGCGAATTATATGCGGACACTGGCGGTGGGATCCTGCCTAATGCTATTCAGTGTGGTCATGGCATCCGTTGTTCGGTCGGAGGGCTTGATTCTTCCCGGTATGCTGAGCAACATGGCCGGTACGGTTACAAATATCCTTTTGGATCCGGTTTTTATCCTTTGGTTTCACATGGGTGTTACTGGTGCTGCCGCCGCAACGGTTATCGGGAATCTGGTGGCAAGTGCCATGTTGGTTTTTTTCATCCGTAAACAGTCCGGCATCCTTACCCTCTCTCCAAAGCCTGCACTGCGAAAGCCCGGCTTGCTATTCCATACGGCAGCGGTGGGGCTTCCCAACGGAATCAGCAGTGTTCTCTCTGGCTTTGCTTCTACCTTCAGCAATCAAATTCTGAGCGTATACGGCTCCGGAGTCATTGCCGCCATGGCGGCAGCCGGTCGGGCAACCATGGTGATCACCATGATCCAGATGGGTATCTGTATCGGCGTTTCTCCGCTGATTGCTTATAATTACGGCGGGAAAAATATGCCGCGGCTGAAAGAAACCTTGATCAAAACAGCTGTCGTAACCATTGGTTTTGGAACCATTGCCACTGTCGGCTGCTTTGCCGGGCGGGATGCCCTAATCGGACTGTTCTTGAAAGATGCTGCCAATGCGCAGATCGGAAAGCAGATGATGTTCTGGCTCTTGATTGCCAGCCCCTTGCTTGGCTTTTATTATCTCAGCAGCAATTTCTTGCAGGCAGCGGGAAACGCGTTCTTTGCAACCATTATCTCCATTCTCCGGCAGGGAGCTCTGCTGATCCCCTGCCTGTATGGAATGCATGCACTGCTGGGGCTAACCGGCGTCGCCGTTGCCCACACAGTCAGTGATATCCTTTCTGTCGGGATATCCGCAGTCTTACTGATCTTCCAGTACAGACGTTTGAAGCAGACAATTGTGATCGAATAGAATCAGGGAGCCTCGGATAACATCCGAGGCTCCCTAACTGTCCCTGTATTTTTTGGGTGTTAGCCCATATTTTTCCAGAAAAATTCTATGGAAGTAGCTCAGGTTGCTGTAGCCCACCGCTTCCCCAATTTCGTCCACATGGAGGGAGGTGTGTTTCAGAAAGTAGGCTGCTTGGGTCAGACGTTTTTCCTGCAGCAATTCCTTGAAAGTTTTCCCTGTCCGGCGCTTGATCTCCCGACTGAGCCAATAGAGGTCATAGTGGAGTGTATCCGCAATTTCTGTCAAACTGCCGGAGCGGTAGTTCTCTTCGATATAACGAAGAACTTTCACAGTAGCGGCTTCCTCCGTGGAACCCGATACCAGCCTGTCCGTATGGTTCAGAAGCTGCATAAAAAGCAGTCCCATGGTAGTCTGGCAGATGCTGCGGCGGTTGGGCGCAGCGCCTTTTATCAGCGTCCAAATGAGATTTTCTATTAGGTTCTGTATGGGAAGAACATCGGCAACCTGAAAATACAGACAGTTTGTATTCCCGGTAGAATTGCCAAGACTGTCCACAATAAAATTCCGCAGAGGCGTTTTATCCTCCTCCAGCATTTCCAGAACCTTGTCAAAGAACTGGGGCAGGATAATGAAATTCACCGCAATGTCGTTTTCTCCTGCGGGCAGAATTTCTTGCCGGGCACCCTGACCGAAGAACAGCAGTTCTCCCGCATGAAGCACAATTTGCTTGCCGTTGGCGATCTGCGTGGTACTGCCGCAGCACATGTAGACTACTTCCACATAGTTGTGGCTGTGCTCCGGGAAATGCGCAAACCGGGTATGGGGACGAATGGTTATGAGCCGTCCGCTGTCCAGCAGCTTTTTTGCGTCAATCACATCGGAATCTGCATCCATGTAGATTCCCCGCTGGATTGCGGTACTTCCATCCAAAAGAGCCTGTTCCTCCGGACTGATGAGGCGCAGTATGTTCAAGAGTTCTTCGC
Organism: uncultured Oscillospiraceae bacterium; assembly: GCA_964471315.1. Lineage (GTDB taxonomy): Bacteria > Bacillota > Clostridia > Oscillospirales > Oscillospiraceae > Faecousia. Next base: position 18,500 of record CAYYGF010000010.1, read on the forward strand.
TTATCATAACACCACCGATTCCTATTGTACACGATTCTGTCTTTGTTTGCAATGCAAATAAGGACAGTTTTTTAAGCAAATGCGGGTCTTACAATTTCGCTTCGAACATGGTTTAATAGTTCCAGGTGATGAATATGAAATACGCGCTTGCAATGGATATCGGCGCATCCTCCGGCCGTCACATTGTCGGATGGATGGAAGACGGCAAAATTAGGACAAAAGAAGTATATCGTTTTCCCAACGGTGTGACCGAAAAAGACGGACACCTAACCTGGGACATAGATGCCCTGCTTGGGCATGTGAAATCCGGCATCGGAGAAGCCAGGAAGCAGTTTCCGACAATAGATTCCCTGTCCATCGATACTTGGGGTGTGGATTATGTGCTGCTTCGGGGGGAAGAGGATGTGCTGCCTGTCTATGCCTATCGGGACGGAAGAACGGAAACGGTGATCCAGAAGGTGCATGAAAAAATGGCGTTTTCGGAACTGTACCGCCATACCGGCTGTCAGTTCCAGCCCTTTAATTCCATCTATCAGCTTTACGCCGACAAGGAGGCCGGCAGGCTGGACAGCGCGACCGATCTGCTGATGATTCCGGAGTATCTGCTGTGGAAGCTCTGCGGCGTCAAGGCCCGGGAATACACCAACGCCACCACCATGGGCATGGTCAATGCCCGAACCGGGGAGTTTGACGGGGAAATCATCGACACCTTGGGCTATCCTATGCATCTGTTCCCGAGGCTCAGCCAGCCGGGGACGGTCATCGGGGAGTATGAGGGAATTCAATGCGTCCTCTGCGCCACACACGATACCGGCTCCGCGGTGGAGGGCATCCCTATGGAGGGAAATGAGCCTTATATTTCCTCCGGCACCTGGTCGCTTCTGGGCGTGAAAACCCCCAAGCCTATTACGGATAAGGAAAGTGAGCAAGCCAACTACTCCAACGAGGGCGGTGTGGGCTACAACCGCTACCAGAAGAACATCATGGGCATGTGGCTGGTGAACGAATTAAAGCGGGATTTATGCCCGGAAATGGCGTTCCCGGAGATCGTAAAAGCGGCGCAGGAGAGCAAGTGTGATATTCTGGTGGACGCCAATGCGCCGGAGTTTTTGGCTCCCAAGAGCATGAAGGCTGCCTTTGATGCGGCGACTGGAAATGCCCTTGGCACGCTGGGCGACTATTTCCGCTGTGCCTACCGCTCTTTGGCGATCAGCTACCGGCAGGCCCTGGACGAGCTGGAACGGAACGCGGGGCGCACTTATGAAAAGCTGTACATCGTGGGCGGCGGGGCGAAAAATGCTTTTCTGAACCGCCTAACGGAGGAAACTACAGGCAAAAAAGTAATTGCCCTGCCCATTGAGGCTACCGCACAGGGTAATCTAAAAATCCAAATGGAGGTCATGAAATGAGTTACGCAGAAGCAAAAGCAAAATACGCCGCTCTGGGCATTGACACCGATGCCGCCATCGCCAAGCTGAAAACCGTCCCCGTTTCCCTGCACTGCTGGCAGGGTGACGATGTCCGGGGCTTTGACACCGATCCCACCAAGCCTCTCACCGGCGGCATCCAGACCACCGGCAACTATCCCGGCCGGGCAAGAACGCCGGAGGAGCTGATGGCGGATCTTGATATGGTGCTGAAGCTCTGCCCTGGCACCAAGAAGATGAACCTCCACGCCAGCTACGCCATTTTCGAGGACGGCCAGTGGGCAGACCGGGACAAGCTGGAACCCAAGCACTTCCAAAAGTGGGTGGACTTCTGTAAGGAGCGGGGACTGGGCTGCGACTTTAACCCCACCTTCTTCTCCCATCCCAAGGCCAATGGTCTGACCCTGTCCTCTCCCGACGAGGCAATCCGCAAATTCTGGATCGACCACGGCAAAGCCTGTATCCGTATTTCCCAGTACCTCGCTGACGAGCTGGGTCAGTCCTGTGTCATGAACATTTGGACGGGCGATGGCTTCAAGGACATCCCCGCTGACCGGATGGGGCCGAGAGTCCGCTACCGTGAGAGCATTGATGAAATCCTGTCTGAGCCCTACGACTTCACCAAGGTCAAGCCCTGCATTGAGAGTAAGGTGTTCGGCATCGGCGTGGAGGCTTACACCGTGGGCAGCGCTGAGTTTGCCTTAAGCTACGCCGCCATGAACAAGGGCAAGTGCATCCCCCTAATGGACAACGGTCACTACCATCCTACCGAGGTGGTCAGCGATAAGATTCCCGCATTGCTGGCATTCTTCCCGGAGATCGCCCTGCACATTACTCGCCCCATCCGCTGGGACAGCGACCATGTAGTGCTGCTGGACGACGAGACGAAAGAAATCTGCAAGGAGATCGTCCGCTGTGGCGGCTTGGAGGGGCGGGTCAATATGGCCCTGGACTACTTTGATGCCTCCATTAACCGCATCTCCGCCTGGACGGTGGGTTTCCGGAATGTCCAGAAGGCTCTGCTGATGGCCCTTTGCACCCCTAACTTAACTGCCATGCAGAACGAGAACAACTGGACGGAGCTGATGGTTTGCCAGGAAGAGCTGAAAACCATGCCCTTCGGAGAAATCTGGACGGAGTATTGCAGAGCGTGCGGTGCCCCTGTAGACGGCGAGTGGTTCGCTTCCGTCAAGCAGTATGAAAATGAAGTTTTGAGCAAGAGAGGTTGATACCGATGAAAGACATTTTTACAGCGCCCTTTGTAGAAGAAATGCGGAAAACCACCGCGAATATGTACCGGCTGGGCTGGGACGAGCGCAACGGCGGCAACATCAGCTATCTGCTGGACGAAAAGGAAGTAGGGGAGTACCTGGACTTGAACGCAGTCAAGCGCACCATCCCCCTGGGCTTTGACGCGACACCCTTGACCGGAAAAATCTTCATCGTTACCGGTACCGGCAAGTATTTCAAGAACGTGGACGCCAATCCGGAAACCAATCTGGGCATCGTTCGCATCGCTGCCGACGGGAAGTCTGTCGAGCTGCTGTGGGGCTACAAGGACGGCGGCAAGTTTACATCCGAATTCCCCGCCCACCTCATGAGCCACATGGCAAGGCTCTCCGTTGACCCTGCCAACCGGGTGGTGATGCACTGCCATCCCACCTACACCCTGGCCATGAACTATGTTCATGAGCTGGACGAGAAGAAGTTCACCCATACCCTGTGGGAGATGTGCACCGAGTGCATCGTGGTGTTCCCGGACGGTATCGGGGTGCTTCCCTGGATGCTCTGCGGCACCAACTCTATCGGCGAGGCCACCGCTGAGAAGATGAAGGAATTCCGTCTGGTGATCTGGGGAATGCACGGCATCTACGGCGCGGGCTGTGGCCTGGACGAGACCTTCGGCTTGATCGAGACCGTGGAAAAGGCTGCCCAGATCTATATGCTGACTGCCCATCTGCCCCGGGTGAATACCATTCGTGACGATCAGATGCAGGAGCTTGCCGAGTATTTCGGCGTGAATTACCGAAAAGATTTTTTGAATTAAAGTTCGTTGACCGTCCTCCTGTTTTCCTTTGCCAGGGGTTCTCCCGCGTCGTCCATCAAAAGATAATCCATGGAACAGTGATATAGTTTTCCTAGCCGGATCAGTTTCTCCGTCTCCGGATATGCTGAGACGGACTCCCATTTGGAAATGGCTTGCCGGGACACGCCCAGCAGCTCTGCCAGCTGTTCTTGCGTCAAATTCTGCTCCCTGCGAAGCTTTGCCAATTTTTCTCCTGTTGTCATCGGTATCCTATAACGGTTCCCCTGTCAAGACCACTCTTGAAGAAATAATCGTGAACACATTC
>CAYYGF010000011.1:0-22197 GCA_964471315.1 uncultured Oscillospiraceae bacterium
GCCGTAGTGATAGCGCATGAGCACCGTCTCCATGCAGTTGCCGTCGGACAGCTCCCACAGATATTTTATGGTGCCGTCCCGCTGGGATTCCTGCCTGCGCACCACTTTTGGGGCGTTGATGGGATAGGTTTTCGCTAAAGTCTCCCGCAGTCCTTTGGGCAGATTGGTCATTTCGTCATAGGAACGAACGCCCTTGTGCAGCCAGGTATAGACCTGCTTGGCCCGGAAAGCCGGCTGGCCCAATTCTTTGAAAATCGCAGCCAATTCCGGCTGGGTCAAGGATTTTAGGTTCATACGTTCCTCCGCAGACGGCAGATAAAAAAGCCGTCGGTGTCGTATTGGCCGGGGATCAAGGTAAGCATCCCGGTATCGTTCTGGGGAAGTCCCTTCGGCAGGGGCAATGGCTCCAAACGAAACTCCCGGTGATCTTCCAGGAATGCAGCCACCACTTCCTCATTTTCCCGCCGGAGCACCGTACAGGTGGAATACAGCAGGATGCCGCCGGGTTTTACATAGGAGGCCTGGTTTTCCAGAATCTTCCGCTGCAATTGGGGCAAGTCCTCCATTTCCGCCAGGTTTTTATAGCGGATATCCGGCTTTTTCCGGATAATGCCCAGCCCCGAACAGGGCACGTCGGCGATCACAACGTCCATGGCGCCCCGCCAGGCTTCCACTGGAGCCGTGGCGTCCTGCACCCGGGCAGTGATATTGGTCAAGCCCAGTCGGGCCGCGCCGTTTTCAATCAGCGCCGCCTTGTGGGGGCGGATATCGCAGGAAAGGAGCTGTCCCCGGCCGCCCATGGCAATGGCGGCCGCAAAGCTTTTGCCCCCCGGGGCGGCGCAGCAGTCCAGCACCCGGATATCCTCTTGGGGCAAGCCTAAGCAGAGAACGCTTAATTTTGCCGCCGGATCCTGGACGTAGTATAGTCCCTCCCGGAAGGAGTCCAGCTCCTCCAGATTCCCGGTGCCGGAGAGCACCAGGCAGTCCGGCATCCAGCCGTGGGGCTGAACGGTAACATGCTCGCTTTGCAGCCAATCCATCAGAGCCTGGGCGGTGATGCGCAGGGTGTTCACCTGAATCACTGTCTGGGGCGCGGCATTGTCCGCGATCAGCATGGGTTCCAGAGTTCCCTTGGGCAGGTTCTGCTTCAGCAGGGCAATTAATTCATCGGGGTGGCTGTACCGGTCGGCATAGGAGACAGGCTCCGTCAGCTGCCCCCGGGTGTCTGCCGCCCGTCGGAGCACTGCGTTGACCAAGGCCGCAGCCTTGGGATTTTTGCCATATTTTTTCGCCAGCGTCACGGATTCATTTACCGCGGCGCTGTCGGGTATCTTGTCCAATTCGTAAATCTGATACAGCCCCAGGTGCAGAATGTCCCGCACCACAGGATGCAGGCCCTTCCCCTTTCCCGTCAGCAGCTGGTTCAGATAAAAGTCCAGCCTGTTCCGGTTCTGAAGCACTCCATAGCACAGCCGGGTAGCCAGGGCCGCATCCCGGCTGTCCAGCCGGTCCCGGCGAATATAGGTCTTCAAAACGCCGTTGGACCAGGCGCCGCTTTTCCGGCACGCGATCAGCGCGTTCAGCGCTGTTTCCCTGGCGCCCATTTAGGTTTCCAGCGGATGGCCCCGGAAATAGTCCGGCGCCGCCATACGCTTGCCGCCCTCTGCCTGGAGACTGGTGATCTCCACCGCTCCCTCGCCGCAGGCAATCCGCAGTCCGGTCTTGGTCAGTCCCAAAACCGCTCCGGGCTGGCCGGAACCATCCACCACCTTGGCCGCGTGAACCTTAAAGGTCTTTCCCTGCAATTGCATGGTGGCAATGGGCCAGGGGTGCAGACCCCGAACCTGGTTATGCACCTGCCAGGCGGATTTCGTCCAGTCAATGGGGCACATGGATTTGTCCAGCATGGGAGCATAGGTTGCTTCCGCTTCGTTCTGGGGAATTCCCGCTACAGGCCCCGCCGCAAATCGGGCAAGGGTCTTGCTCAGCAAATCCGCGCCCAGCACCGCCAGGCGATCCAGCAGCTCCCCGGCAGTCTCGTCCTCGCCGATAGGGGTTTTCGCTACGTCAATGATATCTCCGGCATCCATCTCCCGGCACAGGTACATGGCGGTAACGCCCGTCTCCCGTAATCCGTCCAGCACCGCCCACTGATAGGGGGCGCTGCCCCGATACTTAGGCAGCAGGCTGGCATGGATATTGATGCAGCCCAGCTTCGGCACATCCAGCACCTTCTGGGGCAGGATGCGGCCGTAGGCCACCACCGCGCAAATATCCGGCCGCAAGGCCCGCAGCTGCTCCACGTCCGCCTCCGCCCGGAAATTCTCGGGCTGAAACACCGGAAGATGCGCGGCCAGAGCCACCTCCTTCACAGGAGAGGCCACCAGCTTCATCCCCCGTCCCTTGGGCCGATCCGGCTGGGTATAGACGCCGACTACCTCAAAGCCGTCGGTTAAAATCTTCTTCAAGCAGGTCGCCGCGATATCCGGCGTTCCCATAAACACAACGCGCATAGCTTGTTTCCTTTCGGTTGACGCTTTTCGCTTATTCGCCTTCCAGCTCCTCATCGGTCAGGAATCGCTCCATAACCTCGGTGTAGACGATGCCGTCCAGGTGATCCAGTTCGTGGCAGAAGCACCGGGCGATCAATTCCTCTCCCTCGGCTTCAAACCAGTTTCCGTCCCGATCCTGGGCCCGCACCTTGGCATAGTTGGGCCGCTTCACCAGGCCGTATTTCCCGGGAACGCTGAGGCATCCCTCCGCGCCGATCTGTTCGCCGCCGGTTTCCAGCAGGGAAGGGTTCACCAATTCCAGAATCTCCTCCCCGGTATCCACGATCACCACCCGGCGCAGAATACCCACCTGGGGAGCCGCCAGGCCCACCCCGTTGGCCTCCTCCAGCGTTTCTTTCATATCGTCCAGCAGCTTATGCAGCCGCCAGTCAAATTTCTCCACCGGACGGCAAACCTTATGCAGCGCCGGTTCCTTATCCGTCAAAATTTTACGCAGTCCCATGAAAAGGCACCTCTCTTTGTTTATTCAAATCCATTCACATCCACAAAGGCGCTGACACCCTTGTTGGCCTTATCCTTGCTGAACTGCCGCAGCAGGTAGGCCAGCAGCAGCCGCAGCTGGCGGGTCATACGGCATCGCAACGTCAGTTGATAGCGGAAATTGTAGTTGATTTTCGGAACGACACAGGGGGCAGGCCCCAGCACCGAGCAGTGTTCTTCCCGGTATTCCGGCTGGCGCAGGCAGGCATTCAAGCTTTCACGAAGCTTGGCCGCCCCCCGCAGCACCGCCGTTTCCTCCTGTCCCAGGAAGACCACGCAGGCCATATCTCCAAAGGGCGGAGCGTTCTGCACCCTGCGCAGATTGATTTCCAGATTGTAAAAGCCGTCATAGTCCTGCCTGGCTGCCAGGCGAATGACCTGATGCTCCGGCACCAGGGTCTGGATCATCGCCCGGCCCGGGGCATCCCCCCGTCCGGCCCGGCCCACCACCTGGGTGAGCATATTGAAGGTGGTCTCCCCCGCCCGAAAGCCGCCGGTATACAGGCTCAAATCCGCGTCCAGTACGCCAACCAGCGTCACGTTAGGCAGATTCAAGCCCTTTGCCACCATCTGGGTTCCGATCAGCACCGGGATTTTCTCCCGCTGAAACCGTTCCAGTATTTTTTCATGGGTATTTACCGCGCTGACGGTATCCGCATCCATACGGATGGTCGGCATATCCGGAAACAGGATCTCCAGCTCCTGCTGAACCTTCTGGGTCCCGGTGCCGATGGTTTTCAGCGGCCCGCCGCAGTCGGGGCACCGCTCCGGCGCGGCCTGAGAATAGCCGCAGTAGTGGCACATTAGCCGCCGGTTGGCACTGTGGTAGGTAAGCCGGACGCTGCACCGGGGACACTCCGGCGCTTTCCGGCAGTCCACGCACACCAGCGCCCGGGACGCCCCCCGGCGGTTTAGGAGCAGTATGGTCTGCTTTCCCGCGTTTCGGGTATCCAGGATGGCCTGGCGGAGGGGAATGCTGAGGGAGGTATCGTTGCCCATCTTCAGCTCCTCCCGCATGTCCACGACCTCTACCTCCGGCAGCGGGCGGCCGTTATACCGTCGGTTCAAGGTATACAGCCGGTAATCTCCTATGCTGGCCCGGTACATACTCTCGATGGAGGGTGTGGCAGAGCCGAGCAAAACCAGGGCGTTTTCCTTCGCCCCCCGCCAGATGGCCACCTCTTTGGCCCAGTATCGGGGGGAATTTTCGGACTTGTAGGAGTGCTCCTGCTCCTCGTCCAGAATGATGAGGCCGGGGTCACAGGGAGCAAACACCGCCGAGCGGGTGCCCACCACCACCCTGGCTTCGCCGGAGCGAACCCGTTTCCACTGGTCATACCGCTCCCCTGCCCCCAGGCTGCTGTGAAGCACCGCCACCTGTCTGCCAAAATAGGCCACCATCAAGCCCAAAAGCTGCGGCGTCAAGGCAATTTCCGGCACCAGCAGCAGGGCGCTCTTTCCCAAATCCAGGCACTTTTGAATCAATTGGATATACACGGAGGTCTTTCCCGAACCGGTGACCCCCCGCAGCAGAGCAACGCCAGGACTTTGGCGCTCCATCTGGGCCATTAAGCCCTCGAAGCAGGCCTGCTGCTCCGGATTTAACACCAGCGGCCCGTCCAGCTTCGCCGGACGGATCTCCCGGCACCGCAGCACGGGACGCTCGGATAAAATCAGATACCCCAGCTTTTCCAGCCGGGCTATGGTCGCCGTGGAGGCGCCGGTGTAATAACACAGTTCCTTTACCGACACGCTGCCCACCGCACACATCAGCTCCAGCACACTTCTCTGCATAGCCGCAGACTTGGAACGGCGGGAGGCAAAGTCCATGGCCTCCTCCACAGAGGAAGCCAACGACGCGATTTTTTCGGTTTTATCAGTCAAACGGCGCTGATAATCGATCTCGGCAGAAATCCACTTTTTCCGGCTCAAATAGCCCAGGATGTCCGCCAGCCGTTCGGCATCGGGAACCGCACTCCGTAGCGCCGGTTCCTCCGCGCTGCCGCCCAAGCTTTCCAACAGCTGCAGAACCTCCCGCGCACCCTCCTTGCGGATGGTCGCGTTTTTCCAGGAATCCTCCTGGGTCAAGGAGATGGTCTGCCTGGCCTGGAACCAGATGCCCGCAGGCAGAATGGCCCGGATGGCATCATAGAAGGTGCAGAAATACCGCTCCCGCAGAAAGGCCGCCAGACGCAGCTGGGTTTCCGTCAAAATCGGTTCCGCGTCCAGGCAGCGCTCAACAAACTTGAGCTTTTCCCCGCTGCCCTCCTCCACCGTCAGTACCACGCCTTCGGTTCGCTTGTTGGCCTTGCCAAAGGGCAGCGCCACCCGCTGACCGGGAAAAACCGTCATATCCTCCGGAATCTGGTAGGAATAGGGCTTGTCAATGGCAAAATTTGCCGCGGAAACCGCGATTTTTGCAATCATACACCCCTCCAACCTTTCGTTATCCGCAGAAATCAGCGAAGTTCCCGGAAGAAAAAGGATTTCCTTCTGATCTTCGGCTCGGATTAGGGAAGCTCTGAATAAACCGGCAAGTGCTGGCGGCGCAAGATTTTGGCTCAGCTGAAAGTTCTGAAAATGGTGGAATACTGTATGTATTTCCCATTTTCTTAAGCTGCGCGGATGGGTCAAAAGAACGGCCTGCCAGCCGCAGACGATTTGTTCAGAGATTCCTTAGTTCTTGTATTCGTCCTTCACGGTAGCGGTCAGCTCGCCGGCCGCCACTTCCTGGATCGCCATGGTCACAGGCTTCTCGGGCAGATCCTCCTGGAAGGCCTCCGCCTCCGCGGCGATCTGGCGGGCACGGTGGGCCACCACGTTCACCAGCAGATAACGGCTATCCACATTCTTCAGTAATTCCGCAACAGGGGGGTAAAGCATAAAAAGTCCTCCAAATCAATAATTACGCCAAATTGGCAATGATGGTTAAAATTTCATCCGCGCAGCGCTCCGCATCGTCGTTGGTCACCACATAGTCGTACCAGCTACGCTGCTCCATTTCCCAGACAGCCCGCTCCATGCGCACTTGAATCTGATCCTCCGGCGTGTCTCCACGGCCCCGCAGCCGGCGCTCCAGCTCCTGCATGGAAGGCGGCATCAAGAAGATCAGCACCGCATCCGGCGCAGAGCGCTTCACCTGTTTGGCGCCGTTGGGTTCGATATCCAGCAGCACCGGCCCGTTGGCCTGCTTTTCCTCCGCCTGGGCGCGGGGGGTACCATAGTAGTTTTTCGCGTGCACATCATATTCCAGGAATTCACCCCGGGCAATCATCTCCTCAAAGCGCTCCTTGGTTACGAAATAATAGTGTACGCCATCCACCTCGCCCGGTCTGGGCGGCCGGGTGGTAGCGGAGACAGAAAAAGACAGGTCGCCGCGTTTTTTCATCATGATACCCAAAACCGTGCCTTTTCCAACACCGGACGCCCCGGAAATGACAAAGAGTTTTCCTTTGCTCATGGCTGCGCCTCCTCTTTCTTCTCCTGCTTGTCCATCCAGCGGTCACACAGGGTTTCCGTGGGGATGGCGGACAGGATCACATGATCCGTATCCATCAGTAGCACCGCCTGGGTTTTGCGGCCGTAGGAGGCATCGATCAGCATCCCCCGATCTCTGGCCTCCTGAATGACCCGCTTGATGGGTGCTGAATCCGGCGCCACGATGGCCAGCAGCCGGCCGGCTGCCACCATACTGCCGAATCCAATGTTTATCAGCTTCATACAACACCTCGGCTCTTTTCCGGAATCGGGGCTTACTCGATATTCTGGGTCTGCTCCCGAATCTTTTCCAGCTCTGCCTTCATATCCACCACGACCCTGGCAAGACGCACATCGGAGCACTTGGAGCCGATGGTATTTGCCTCCCGGTTCATCTCCTGGAGCAGAAAATCCAGCTTTCGGCCGATGGGGCCGCCGGTGGTCAGCATGTTGTCCATCTGCTCCAGATGGCTGCGAAGGCGAACGGTTTCCTCGTCCACCGCAACCTTGTCCGCGAATATGGCAGCCTCCGTCAGGATTCGACTCTCGTCGATGGCCGTGTTCGCCAGAACCTCCTTCAGCTTGTTTTCCAGGCGGGTTCGGTAGTCCATGACCGTCTGACCGCTGCCGGACTCCACCTGGGCAACCAAAGCCCGGATGGTATCGCCCCGGCTGCGCAGATCGTTTTCCAGAGCCTTCCCCTCCGCCGTGCGCATGGCGTCGTAATTTTGCAGAGCCTTTGCCGCCACGCACATCAGATCCGCCTGGAGCTGTGTCTCGTCCACCTCCGCCCGGTCGACGGTGAATACCTCCGGCATACGGGACAGCACGGACACGCTGATATCGTCCCGAATCCCATACTGCTCCACCATCTGCTTCATGGCGGACAAGTAGCCAGCCACCATCGCCTGGTTCAGCGACACCGTCATATCCTCCGCGCCTTCGCTGCGGACAGAAATAAACACGTCCACCTTGCCCCGGGAAATGGTTGCTTTCACAGCCTGCTTCACCGCATCCTCCGCAAAGGAAAGGCTGCGGGGCAGCTTCACGGTGCAGTCCAGATAACGGTTGTTGACAGAGCGCAGCTCCACAGTAAATTCCCTTCCGTTTACCGTCTCCACCGCCCGACCGTAGCCGGTCATGCTTTTAACCATGGTTATCTTCCTCTTTTCTCAAGGCTCCCGCCGGAATGTCCCCGGCAAAGGCCGTAATGGTATAACCGATATTTTGCCGGCGAACCACTTTGCGGTCATACACGATCACCCCCGCTACGCCCAGGGCAAAACCAAGTCCGGCGATCCACGGGCCGAAATTCCCCAGCAGGGAGCCCAGGTAATAGCCCAGAAAGAACAGTACCAAAGGCAGCACATACAGCACCGCCGCCGCCTTCAGAACAGGCGCACTCTCCGACTCCACTCTGACCAGATCTCCCGCTGACGCGCCGATGGGGTTGTCGGCGGTAAACAATACCGCCTCCTTTGCCGCGCCGCAGCCGGAGCATTTGTGGCAGTCCCCGGAGCAGGCACTCTCCCGGACGTGGACCACCAGGGCCGTGCCGTTGTTGTAGGCTTCTTTCACCCGCACAAGCTGCTCCATGTTACCCCTCCGCCGCCTGTACCGTGGCGGAAACCGCGTTGGTCTTCAGTGCGCCCACATTTTCAAAGCCTTCGGCAAAGACAATGCTGGCTTTGTAGGTAGCGGTGCCCACCTCGGCGGCGGAGAAATCCACCACCACCGAAATATCCTTCTGAGCCAGCTTGCTCATCTCCGCGGCAGGGCCGCGTACCTTCACATTTAGGTTCGCGTTGATGATCTCCGCCTTCAATCCCTCGGGCAGGTTGACGATCTGGAAATCATCGATGATAAACTCCTTGGTTACCAGATTGGAAAAACGAACGTTCACCGTCGCCTCGGTAACACCGGTCTGGTTCGTGACACCCTCCGGCAGGCTGATGGGGAATTTCAGCTCGTTGACATTCTTATCCAGATCTGCCAAATTGATGGCAGCAACCGTATAGGTCTCACCCAGCTCCGCCAGTACCGCCTCGCCGCCGGAGACCCGAATTGTCTCAGGGGAGAGCTTAATGGCAGTATTTTCCTCGGTGGCGCCGCCGCCATAGACCACTTCCACCACCAGATCCATCTCCTTGATCCGCTGAATCTGCATATCCAGGCGAACCTCCTCGGTGCTGGTTGTGATCTGCTCCGCGTCCACCGGCTTGCCGTCGGCATCGCACAGAGTGTAGCGGAAGCTCTTGCTGATGGACTCCACCTGCTCGGACAAATTGATCTCAATTTCTGCATGGTCAATCCGATCCGCCACTGCCGCAGGGCCAATAATCGTGATGACCGGATTGTCCAGGAGCACATTTTCCGTATCATAAATATAGTTTTCCGACCGGGTGCCCGTCCATTTCACCTGAACGGGAATCTCCTTGGTTCGGCGGTAATCCACATTGACGTAGATCACGGCAGGATTGCGGGATTCCACCGTAAGGGCACTGTTGGCAACATCACTGGGATAAACCGGCGTATAGGACAGGGCAATTTTCTCCCCCGGCTCTGTGATCTTGGACAGATCCGTCTTCACCGTCAGATTGTTGCTGGTGCTGAGCTTATTCAGATCCCCTCGGGTACCGGACAAATGCAGGGACACCGCGCTGGCAGATTTGGAGGTAATCATCAAATTCCGCTCGTTCAGTACGGACTCGCCCTCCATCACCACTGGGACATTGTAATACGTCCGGTCATCCTGCTGACTCACCGTGCTCACCACGTACAGCCACAGGCCGAAGGCGACCACGAAGGACAGCGCTATGGAATATAGCTTACTTCTTCTCATAACCATCGGCCTCCTTCCCTGGATTGGCTATCTTATCCCAAAAACGGTGTTTGCTTTCCGTCTGCGCCTCCGGGCACAGCTCCATATGCAGCAGCTTCTCCAGGGTCTCCGGCGCCAGGAAACGCTTCAGCACGCCGTTCACCGCCACGGAAATGGCGCCGTTTTCCTCGGAAACCACCACCACCACCGCGTCGGAAACCTCGCTGGTGCCGACTGCCGCATGATGCCGGGTACCCAGAGCCTTGGGGATGTTCGGGCTGTGGGACAGGGGCATCACGCAGCCGGCATAGGCAATCCGGCCATCCCGAACGATTACGGCGCCGTCATGCAGAGGTGAATTTTTGAAGAAAATATTCCGCAGGAGCTGGTCGGAAACCTGAGCATCGATCTGGGTGCCGGTTTTCTGGAACTCCATCAAGGGATTCTCCCTGGCAAAGACAATCAGTGCGCCCACCTTACCCTTGCTCATGGCCTCGCAGGCCATGACCGTCTGCCGGATCACGGCGTCCATCTCCTGGGCGGGCTTGCTGACGCCAAAGAAATTACGCAGCCGCACACTGCCTAAGTGATCCAGCATCCGCCGCAGCTCCGGCTGGAACAGCACCACAAAGGCCAAAAGGCCGATGGCCAACACTTGACTTAGAATCCAATTCAAGGTATGCAGCTTCATAACCCCGGTCAGCCAGGCCACCAGCACCAGGATCACAACAGTACGGGCAAGGCGCATGATATGCGGTGTCCGGATCAGCGGCAGCAGCTTATAAATCAAAAATGCCACCAGCGCAATGTCCAGATAATCCGTCCACTGCATACTCAGAACGATCTGAATAAAATTCTGAATGGTCTCCATCTTGCCCTTACCCCTTTTATGTCAACTGTTTCACAGCGCATAATACGCTATCGTATATTTACCTATTATCTGTTCTATTATAGCGAATCACAGCGCTGATAGCAATAGACATTCTGTAAAAATTTTATTTCCGAAACCGGGGGAATTTGGTTGCGGCAGAAAGGAAAGCTTCCGTCTGCGCGGATGTGTTGTCCCAGCCGAAGCTGACTCGCACCGTTCCCGTTTTCAACGTTCCGGCGCTTTCATGGGCCAGGGGCGCGCAGTGCAGTCCGGCGCGAACCGCGATGCCCTGCTTTGCCAGCATCTCCGCAGCCTCCTCGCAGTCCATTCCCGGCAGGAAGGACACGGTAGATGCCTGGTGCTCTCCGGTGTATACCTGCATGCCCATCTTCTCCAGTTTCCTGGCGCAGTCCATGGCAAGGCGATGCTCCCGCCGGAAAATAGCCTGTTCCCCGATTGCCAGCACTTGACGGATGCCCGTTTCCAATCCGGCGCAGCCCGGTACATTCAGCGTCCCCGCCTCCAGCCGTTCCGGCAGCTCCGGCGGCATGGTCTGCTCTATGGACATGCTCCCGGTTCCGCCGTACAGCAGCGGCTCCGCCCCCTCCCGGCACAGCAGCAGTCCCGTTCCCTGGGGGCCAAGCAGTCCCTTGTGCCCCGGCATTGCAATGAAATCCGCGCCCAGTGTCTCCAGCTTCACCGGCAATGTCCCGGCGGACTGGGCCGCGTCGATGATAAACGGGATGCCCCGGCTGCGGCACATGTCCGCGATCTGCTCCACCGGCAGAATGTAGCCGAACACATTGGAAACATGGGTAAACACGGCAGCGTCCACTCCCGGCCGCAGAGCCTTATCAAATTCCTTCCGCGTGTCCTTCCAGTCGAACAGCTTCCGCCCCGCCACCTGAATCTCCGCGCCCAGGGCATGAAGGGGCCGGGTCACCGCGTTGTGTTCAAAGCCGGATACCACCACCCTGCCCCCCGGTCTGACCAGGGAGCGGATGGCGATGTTCAGCCCATGGGTGCAGCTGGTTGTCAGCACCACCTGCTCCGGCCGGCAGCCAAACAGCTCCGCCGCCGCTTCCCGGCAGCGGTAGACCTGCTTGGAAGCGGCCATGGCCGCGCCGTAGCCTCCCCGGCCAGGATTGGCGCAGGTGGCCATGGCCCGGGCCACTGCCCGGCGGACGGAGGGGGGCTTCGGGAAGGAGGTCGCACCATTGTCCAGATAAATCATATTTCCAGCTCCTCCAATTGCCCGTCCTCCATCTGCAAGTACACCCGGCGCAGCGGCACCTTCCCCTGCCGCAGCAGCTCCACCGCCGGTGTGATTTCCTTCGCCCAAACCCGCAGGGCATAGCCGCAGCCCTGTTCCTCCATCCACCTGGGCGTCCGCTGCAGGCTGCAACGGACGCCGCCCCGGCCGAGAAGCTGCTCCCCTCTCTGGGCAAAGGTCACGGAACGAAAGGTAATATAATAATGGTTCATCGGCAAAACCTCCCGGCACAATCTATGCCCGCAGCGTCGAAAGGGTGCCTATCCGGGCTTTGCCTTGCTTCCTCCTTCCGGTCATTTTCTCTAAAAAGCATTGGATTTCACCGTTTTCTCTATTGAAATCCACCAATTCATCCTATATAATAACCATAGAACCGAATCAAAAGGAGGCACACCATGGAACATCACAATCCTCTGCTGACCAATCCAAAAAGCGACCATAAATTCATCACCATCGGCGAAATCATGCTTCGCTTGACCCCGCCCAACTACCAAAAGATCCGCATGGCCAATGAATTCGAGGCAAATTACGGAGGCAGCGAGGCCAACATCGCGCTGGCGCTGGCCAATCTGGGCATCGATTCCACCTTCTTCTCTGTGGTTCCCAACAATTCCCTGGGCAAAAGCGCCATTCGGATGCTGCGCTCCAACGATGTCCACTGCACCCCGGTGATCCTCTCCACCCCCGAGGAAACCCCCACCCACCGGCTGGGCACCTACTATCTGGAAACCGGCTACGGCATCCGGGCCAGCAAGGTCACCTACGACCGCAAGCACTCCGCCATCACGGAATACGACCTGTCCAAGGTGGATATCCCCAAGCTTTTGGAGGGCTTTACCTGGCTGCACGTTTCCGGCATCACCCCCGCGCTGAACCAGACCTGCGCCGACTTTATTCTGAACTGTCTCAAGGTCGCCAAGGAGCTGGGCATCACCACCAGCTTTGACGGCAACTTCCGCAGCAAGCTGTGGACCTGGGAGGAGGCCCGGGATTACTGCACCCTGTGCCTACCCTATGTGGATGTGCTGCTGGGCATAGAGCCCTATCACCTGTGGAAGGACGAAACTGACCACAGCAAGGGTGACTGGAAGGACGGCGTCCCCCTGCAGCCCAGCTACGAGGAGCAGGACGAAGTGTTCCAGCACTTCGTGGAACGCTATCCCAACATCCAGTGCATCGCCCGGCATGTGCGCTATGCCCACTCCGGCTCTCAGAACAGTCTGAAGGCCTACATGTGGTATCAAGGCCACACCTTTGAAAGCAAGCTCTTCACCTTCACCATTCTGGATCGGGTAGGCGGCGGCGACGCCTTCGCCAGCGGCCTAATCTACGCCATGATGCGGGGCTATAAGCCCATGGATATGGTGAATTTCGCGGTGGCCAGCTCCGTCATCAAGCACACCATCCACGGCGACGCCAACATCACCGACGATGCCCGCACCATCAAGGAAATTATGAACATGAATTTCGACATTCAGCGGTAACAGGAAACCTCCCTGCAAGCAGTTCGTTTGCAGGGAGGTTTTCTTTTAGGATCGGGCTTTTTCCGTCCGGGCAGCCAACTGCCGCTGAGGCTGATAGCCCCGCTTCTTTAGGCAGGCATAGTAGGCCGGGAACAGGAAGATATCCGCCATGATCCAGGCGGCGGGGTTGGCAAAGCACACCGCGTCAAAGCCGAAGAAGGGCACCAGACACAAGCCGAACACGCCCCGGGCCACCATCTCGAATACGCCGGCAATCACCGCCAGATTGGAGAAGCCCAGTCCCTGGATGGTGAAGCGCAGCAGGTTCACATACAGCAGCGGCACATAGAATATGGCGTTGCAGAGCAAAAATTGACGGCTCATGGGAATAATCACGTTGGCCGCCTCCGCGTCACTGGGATCCAGGAAGATGGTGGTCAGCTCGCCTCCGCAGAAGCACAGCACCACCAGGATCACCGCGGAATAGGCAATGCCCAGAATGGAAGCATCCCGCACCCCCTGGTGAACCCGTTCCGGCTTTCCGGCGCCGATGTTCTGCCCGGCAAAGGTCGCGGCGGTGGAGCCGATGGCATCAAAGGGGCAGACGGCAAACATATTCACCTTGCCGCCGGCGGTCATGGCCGCCATGGCGCTGGCCCCCAGGGTATTGACGGCGGTTTGCAGCAGGATGCTGCCAATGGCGGTGATGGAATACTGCATCCCCATAGGCAGGCCCATGGCCAGCAGGCGGCCAATGTAGCTGCCATTTGGGCGCAGATCCTTCCTGCTCAGTTTCAGTACCGGGAAATGCACCGCCATATGCCTTAGGCACAGCACGCCGGAGATCAGCTGGCTGAGCAGCGTCGCCCAACCGGCGCCCGCCACGCCCATCCCCAGCGCCACAATGCACACGATGTCCAGCACCACATTCAGCAGGCTGGAAAAAATCAAGAAAAACAGCGGCGTCCGGGAATCTCCCAGAGAACGGATAATGCCGGACAGGAGATTGTACAGCATGGTGGCGGGAATCCCCAGAAAAATCAAGAAAATATAGTCATACGCATACTGGAAGGTGTCCTCCGGGGTATTCATCCACAGAAGAAAGCGGCGGCACCAGATGGTGGTCACCGCGGTGATCACCACCGCGAAAAACACGCTGAGCCAGATCATATTGCCCACGAATTTCCGCAAGCCGTCAAAATCCCGCTGGCCGAATTTCTGGGCCACGGGAATGGCAAAGCCCGCGCAAATGCCGTTGCACAGTCCCAGCACCAGGAAGTTGATGGAGCCGGTGGAGCCGACGCCCGCCAGCGCCTGGACGCCCAAAAACTTTCCCACCACCACGGTATCCACCATGTTGTAAAACTGCTGAAAAATCATACCGAACAGCAGCGGCAGCATAAAGGAAAGCACCAGGCGCATGGGAGAACCCGTGGTCAGATCCTTCATATTCTTATCAGCCATTGCATCGCCCTCCAACCGTCTATAATTATTTTGCACAAAATATTAACACCATTTTTATATAATGTCAACAACAATTCTGCACAATTTTCTCTCCGTTTTCCCTGGGTTCTTTTGAGAGGAATTGCGCAACAAACAGACGGCCGCCTTGTAACAAGGCGGCCGTCTGCCAATCTGCTTAATTGTTCCGGAACCGGGCCAGGAAATCCTTCGTCTCCTGCCTCTGGGGATTGCCAAACACATCGGCGGGAGTACCCTCCTCGCAGATGACACCCTGGTTCATGTAGACCACATGGTTGCTTACATCCCGGGCAAAAGCCATCTCGTGGGTCACCACCAGCATGGTCATCCCTTCTTGCGCCAGATTCTTCATAACGGCAAGAACCTCGCCCACCATTTCCGGATCCAACGCGGAGGTCGGCTCGTCAAACAGCAGCACCTCCGGATCCATTGCCAGCGCCCGGGCGATGGCTACCCGCTGCTTCTGTCCACCGGAGATCTGCCGGGGCTTCGCGTTGATGTAAGGGGTCATGCCAACCTTTTCCAGGTACTGCATGGCATGGGCCTTCGCCTCCTCCCGGCTGCGCTTGAGCACATTCACCTGGCCCACAATGCAGTTTTCCAGCACGGTCATGTTGTTGAACAGGTTGAACGACTGGAACACCATGCCCACATGGGAGCGGTAAGCCGGGGCATTGAAGCCCTTCCGCACCACATTTTCGCCGTGATAGAGAATCTCACCGGAGGTGGGAATCTCCAGCAGGTTGATGCACCGCAGCAGGGTGGATTTTCCGGAGCCGGAGGCGCCAATGATGGAGGTCACGTCCCCCTTGCTGACCGTGAAGTCAATGTCCCGCAGAACCTCGTGGCTGCCAAAGGACTTGGACAGGTGATTTACCTGTAAGATCCGATCTTCCATTTCAGCGTACCCCCTTCCCGCTGTGTCCTTTGCGTCCCGCCTGGTATTCCCGGCTGTGCTCGTCAAAGGGCGTGCCCTTGTCCGGATGATTGTAGGTTCCGGCGGTCATAGTCAGCTGATCCGTCTGCACCAGCTCGTAGTTGCTGCTGCCGTCCATTTTCTTCTCCACCCACCGCAGGAGGAAGGAGGCAATGAGGGTCATGGTGAGATACCCGGCCATTTCCACAGTGGCAGAGGGGAAATACAGGTAGCTCGCGCCCACGGCGGCCCGGTGTGCGGCAAAGAAATCCGGGAAACCGATAATAAACATCACGGAGGTATCCTTCACATTGATAATAAAGTTGTTGCCAATCTGGGGCATGATGTTGCGCAGCGCCTGGGGCAGAATCACATGGAGCATGGTCTGCACATGGGTCATACCAATGGCCTTGGCGCCCTCGGTCTGGCCGGGATCGATGGAAATAATGCCGCCACGGACGGATTCCGCCATATACGCACCGGTATTGATGGACACCACCAAAATGGCAGCCGCCCAGATATTGGTAAACTTCAAGGCGTTATCCGTAAAATACGGGAGGCCATAATACACGAACACAGCCTGCAGAACCATGGGGGTACCGCGGAATACCTCCACATAGACCCGAACGATGACCCGAATCAGCTTCATCAGGAATCGCTTGGGCAGCGGATCGTTCCGGGTATAGGGAATGGTATTCAGCACGCCGCACACAAAGCCAATCAAGCACCCGATCACCGTACCTACCAGGGCCAGGATCAAGGTGTTGCGCATACCGGTGATGTAAGAGCCGCCGTATTTTGCCCACAACCTAGCAATATCGGCGGTAAGCTGGACGAATTTCTCCATGGGCTTTCTCCTTTTTTGAAATATGGCAAGGCGAGAGGGCTGATAGCCTCTCGCCTTGGCTGATTTTCCGAAATTACTCGCTCAAGGGCTGGATGGAAATGGCATAGGCCATCAGATCGTTGAAATCATCCGCGGTCATGGTGGACAGCACGGCATCGATCTTGTCCTTCAACACGGTGTTGCCCTTCATCAGAGACACGCCGATGTTCACATTTTCCGCCCGAACCTGTTCGCTAAACTGGAAGTCCCCGTCGGTGCCGGAGAAGTCCAGAATCTTCATGTCGGGGTAGGCAGCCACAGCGCCCTGGGCGGTGGGCATATCGGTGCAGATGAAATCAACGGTGTCGGTCTCCAGGGCCATCAGCATGGCAGGCGCGGTCTCCGCAGCGGTCTGGATGTTGGCATCCTGGATCTGGGGCAGGCACTGGTCATACCAGATGGTAGCGATCTGCGCGGTGCAGCTGCCGCCGGCCAGGTCGGCGATGGAGGTGGCGTCGGCAAACTTGCTGTCCGCCTTGGTGACGCAGACGATGGTAGCGTAGAAGTAGGGGCCAGCAAAATCCACCTGCTCGGCACGCTCAGCGGTCATGGACTGACCGGCGATGACGGCGTCAAAGGTGCCGGTCTGAACACCGGGAACCAGGGAATCCCAGTCGGACTGGATCACCTCCAGCTCCCAGCCGTTGGCCTCGGCGATTTTCTTGCCGATCATCACATCGTAGCCGTTGGCGTAGGAACCGGGCACGTTGGCGATGGGCACAGCGCCATTGGAATCGTCGCTCTGCGTCCAGTTGTAAGGGGCGTAGGCGCACTCCATGGCGATGGTCAGCACGCCATCCTCCACACCGGAGGGAACCGCGGCGGTATCCACAGCAGCGGTCTCCGCGGGAGCCGCGCCAGCAGCAGGGGTGGCAGCAGTGGTTTCGGGGGCGCTGCTGGAACCGCAGGCGGCCAGGGACAGCATCACAGCCAGAACCAGGAGCATGGACAGGAACTTCTTCATTTTGATCAACCTCTCGTTTCTATTTTCGGGCCGGTCAAGCCCGAAGGAATGAAAAAATGAACCGCTTTGGTAAGCGGTTCATAGGAATGCGGCAGACGCAGAATGGGACTTGCCGAACAGCCAGTGATAGCGCTTCACAAAGTTTTGTGACAGTCCGGCAGATCTTCTCTGACGAACCAACAGAAAGGAATGGGCACTTCCTCTCCATTTCGGCGGTTCCCCCTTTCCGCTCCGACGGCTGCCCGCCTTGCCAGAGCCTACTGAGGAGTCCCGCACCTCTATCATGCGATTCAATTTTGTCCGTATACTATCACGGAGAAACCGAGTTGTCAACGGCTTTCCGAAATTTTCCCCTATTTTGTGAATCCTGCCGGGAAAAAGGGAAAAGCGCCGTCAAAAACTGTGTGCATTTTCCAATGTGCCATTACACGCTCTCATTGGGAAATCCCCCGGCGCTTCCCGGCGGCATATACCCCCGCGCCGATGCCAAAACCGATGACGGCAGGGACGATCCACCCCAGCCCCAGGTTATAGAAGGGCAGCCAACGGCCCGCGCTCTCCGTCAGCGCCGCCAAAACCCGATTACCCGGAAGCATACCCGATACCGCCCCAATCATGTCGAAGAAAGCGGCGACAAGGGTGCAGCCAGTCGTCCAGCCGTAGACGGTTTTGCTGTGTCCGAACCATTTGCCAAACAGGGCAAGCAAAATCAGTGTGATTGCCAACGGATACAGGAGCATCAGTACGGGAACACACCAAGCTACAATGGAGGTAAGGCCAAAATTTGCCATGCCAAAGGATACCAAGCAGAAAATCACAGCCCAAGCGGAATAGCCTGGCCCCTTGGGGAACATCTCCACGAACGCTTTCGAGCAGCTCGTCACAAGACCAATGGCGGTTTTCAAGCAGGCGAAGGTGACAATTCCCGCCATCACAACCGCACCGGCAGCGTGAAAATAATGGTTGGCAATGACCCCCAGCACCGCGCCGCCATTGTCCAGCCCGCCGCAGATGGGCGCGCTCTGAACCGCTATCATGGTAATGAACAGGTAAATCAGCCCCATAAACAGGCAGCTGAATACACCAGCCCTTGCGGTATTTGCGGCAATTCTCCCCGGTTCCGCCACACCGTGTTCCCGCACAACGTCGATGACCACGATTCCGAAGGCCAGTCCCGCCAGGGCATCCAGGGTATTATAGCCCTCCAGAAAGCCCCGGAGGAAGGCGCCGCCGGTGGTCTCGTAGGCTGTCGCCGGTGTGACAGCTGAATGCGTTGTGATCGGTTGGATCATGGCGGCAGCTACCAGCGCCGCCAGGAACAGCAGAAACACCGGATTTAGAAACTTCCCGATCCAGGTCATGATGCCCCTTGGCTTTAAAGAAAAAGCCAGCACCACAGCAAAAAACGCAAAGGAGAACGCCGCCAGATACGCAGTCTCGTTACCATCGGGCAGCAGATTCACCGCGCCGACGGTAAACGAGGTGCTGGCACACCGGGGGATGGCAAACAACGGGCCGATTGCCAGGTACAGCAGCGTGCAGAAAAACAGGCTGTACTTTTTGGATACCTTTCCCGCCAGCTCCACCACGCCCTCGCTTCGGCTCAAGCCCAAGGCCACAACCGCCAGCATGGGAATGCCCACGGCGGTAATGAATACCCCCAGATACGCGGCCCAAACATGACTGCCCGCGTCGATGCCCAGCTTTGCCGGAAAAATCAGATTTCCCGCTCCGAAGAACATGCCAAACAGCATACTGGTAATCGCAACTGTTTCCTTGAAGGTTAAACTGCGTTTCATGGGAAGCATCCTTTCCGTAATGGAGATGCCTTCATAGTACGAGATCCGTTCCGGAAGTGCAAGCGGATAGTGTTTTCTTAATAGGAAACTTTTTTCTAAAAATGTTTCTTTAAAATAGACTTCTGACCTGGAATATGCTATAATCCCAGTTATAAGCAGAAACGCAGTGGAATCCATGGGAAAGTTGATTTTTACGAAACAAGGAGGGAATCCCTATGGCCCAGATCAGCCATGAGATTGGAAAACGCATTCGCACCTTCCGCCGTGCCAGGCACATGACATTGGAGGAACTGGCACGTATTCTGTGTAAAAATAAGTCCACCGTGTCCAAATACGAAACAGGCGAAATCGTGCTGGACATTGAAACCATCTACGATATTTCACGGGCATTGGGCATCCATGTGGAGCAGCTGCTTTACTGCACCCCAGACCGGGTTCCTATCTCCGATTCCGGCTCCCAATCCGCGTTTTTCAGCGGCTTGACCCAGTTTTATGCCTATTATTATGACGGGCGGGTAAACCGGATCGTCCCGGCTGTATTTGATGTTCTGCTGATGTCTGAAGATCACCGCTATAAAATCATGGCGTATATCAATTTTACGGATTTTTCCAGCTATCAGAACTGCGGTACCGCCTTCTGGGGATATATGGAGCACTACGATGCCATCACCAACATCACCCTCACCAGCCAGGACTCCCCCATGGAGAAGGCCTACTGTCAAGTTCTCGCCACCTACACCAACACCGATGTAAAATGGGGGCTGTTTACTGGCCTATCCGCCAGTCCCATGATGCCGGTCGCCATCAAAATGCTGTTTTCGAAAAAGCGTCTGAATCAGGATGTAACCCTGCTGCAAATGCTGAAAGTCACCAAAGAAGATATCCGCCTAATGGAGCTGTATAACATGATGACGGTGCTATAAAGCTGTGTCCATAATCCATTCGTGAAGCACCGCCTTTCGAATCCGTCCTCACAAA
Source organism: uncultured Oscillospiraceae bacterium (assembly GCA_964471315.1). Classification (GTDB taxonomy): domain Bacteria; phylum Bacillota; class Clostridia; order Oscillospirales; family Oscillospiraceae; genus Faecousia. The sequence goes on from CAYYGF010000011.1 coordinate 19,984, forward strand.
TACCCATACCACCAAAAAGACCTGTTCAAAAGAGCTGGTCTTTTTGGTGGCAAATTCCCTTGATAATGATACCGCAGGTTTTGGCTGCACCCCACTTTGCGGATGGGGTGCGTTTCGGTTTGCGGTTCTTTTACAGAATGTGGCAATTTCTTCGTTCATTCAGAAATGAACTTGCTTCTGTCCATAATGGGGGCTACTTTGTAAGGGATCCGACGGTTTCAACAGCCAGAGGGAATCATGCAGCGTTTCGGGCTGCTATGCGGTCAAAATGTCGGGTCTGCACCCGGTGTTTTGACTGCAATTACACGAACCCATATAAGGTACACAAAAAAACTACCCATTTTTTCCCGCTGGCGGGTATTCCCAAAGGGTGATTTTTCTACTATAATGAGACCGTGGATATTTGTACCGCATCCCGGCACATATGTGCTGCGGCGTAAACCAGGAAAGGAGACTGAACTTTTATGAAGCTGAGAAGATTTTTTGCGTGCATGATGGCGCTGTTGCTGGTGACGGGAATGCCCCTGACAGCACTGGCAGAGGAGTATGACCTAAGTGTGGGCAGCGTCACCGTGAATGCCACGGATAGCGGACAGACCGTGACCCACGGCTCCAACGCCGCTGTGGAAGACAGCGCTCCGGTGATTACCCAGTCCACCGAAACTACCACCAACACCGTCACCATCACGGCAACGGAGAACGCCACTGCCAATGTGACCATACAGGATGTGAACATTGTCATCAGCGACCCCGCCGGTTCTACCCAGAATCACAGCGGTGATGCGGCGGTCACCATCGATGTGGCGAACGGCGCGGAAGCCAATGTCACCCTCAGCGGCGTGAACATCGATACCAGAAACACCGGTAGCGTATCTCAGAATCAATACGGTGATCCAGTTTATAACTCCGGTGAAGCGGCTGTTCAGATCACGGGCAACGGGGATGTGACCCTGGAGCTGGATGGGGAAAATACCGTCCAAAGCGGCTATATGCGTTCCGGCGTGGAGAAGAACACCACCGATTCCTCCGGTAACGGCAATCTTACCATCACCGATGAATACGGAACGAACGGCAGCTTGAACGCCACCGGCGGCGATTTCGGTTCCGGCATCGGCGGCGGCAAGTCTGGCAGCGGCAGCAACATCACCATCAGCGGCGGTACAGTAAAAGCCACCGGCAATTACGGTTCCGGCATCGGCGGCGGCAGTGGTGGCAGCGGCAGCAACATCACCATCAGCGGCGGTACAGTAGAAGCCACCGGCGGCAAAAACGGTTCCGGCATCGGCGGCGGCGGTATCGGCAGCGGTAGCGATATCACCATCGATGGCGATGCGGAAGTCACCGCCAAAGGCGGCGATTTCGGTTCCGGCATCGGCGGCGGCGAGCAAGGCAGCGGCAGCAACATCATCATCAGCGGCAGCGCAGAAGTAACTGCCACCGGCGGTCATAACGGTGCCGGCATCGGCGGCGGCTGGTTAGGCAGCGGCAGCAACATCACCATCGAGGGCAGTGCGGAAGTCACCGCCAAAGGCGGCAAGTACGGTTCCGGCATCGGCGGCGGCGAGCAAGGCAGCGGCAGCAACATCATCATCAGCGGTGGTAAAGTAGAAGCCACCGGCGGCGATTCCGGCTCCGGCATCGGCGGCGGCGGTATCGGCAGCGGCAGCAACATCACCATCAGCGGCAGCGCGAAAGTCACCGCCAAAGGCGGCGCGAGCGGCTCCGGTATCGGTGGCGGCTCTCTTCGCAGCGGCAGTGACATCACGATCTCCGAAGATGCTCAGGTGAAAGCTCAGGGCGGTGCACAATGTAAAGATTCCGTCTCCTACTTTGGTGTAGGTGCTGCCATCGGCGATGGTGGAAAGAAGAGCCAAAGTAGTACAGATAACATCGCTGGCGAGGAAAAGAAACCCAACACCGATAGTCTGACCACCAATGGCAAAATTGAATACTACGCCCCCGGCGCGGACATGAAAACCGAAGCCCCCACCAAAGTCGTGACCGGAACCTATGTCCCGCCCCAGCCCGAGGATCCTGTTCAGCCCGAGAATCCTGTCCAGCCCACCCAGCCTAAGGAAGAAGTATCCGAGACGGCCCAGCCTCTCTACCAGGTTCTGGGCCAGGACGGCAAGACCCTCGCCTGTCAGACAGCGTGGAACGACGGCGTGCTGACCATCACCGTGGACGCGGACTTCGCCACCCTCACCGGCAGCT